>JAAYPT010000106.1 GCA_012519695.1 Clostridiales bacterium
CATTTTAGTTAGATTTATTCACCTTTCAAATGCAATTTGCGGAAACTCAAGTAACTTAACATGATGATTTATGGCTTCAAGTTCATATCTGATTTCCTGCGTACACCATTTTCAAGAAAATATTTTTCATCAGGTGTAAGAGACTGCTCATTATGTTCTTTTCTGTATTCTAATGCCTTTGTCAATTCTTTTCTTATCTTTTTGAGTGCTGTTTCTCTGACACCACGCACATTCCGGTCTGTCTGATTGTTTAACGCTGCATATTGTACAGTTGAGTATGCATGAACAAACAGATAGAACATAAGCTGTTTGTGGGAAGCTTTGAGTGACTTTAAAATACCTGATATATCGGATGTGGTCACTAATTCATGTAAATTATCAGGCTGATCATAAATGTAATCTATGAAATCACCAGCTAGCAGAAGATTTTGAAGTACCATATCATATGAGGCATTTGCAGGAAGATAATATTCAGATGCACCCCATTCAAGAGGAATTTCAGAACGACCTATCTCATGTGCACGCTCTTTTCGTTCTCTGTTGGAATCAAGTTTATCCCACCATGAAATTACATTATGGAAATCTGCTTCGGTTCTTGCGCTTTCTTCCAAACGGCTGATTGCAAGGGCACGGACTTCCCGGTGCAGCATTTCGCCATTATATTCAGGTATTAGATTTTGTTCTTTAAATGTTGCAAGCTCAGCGTATTTGGGCAAAGTAGTCAGTCCTTTCATAAAATAAAAAAATTTTAAGAACACTTCCGTTTTACAGTCATATTTCTCCTATTTGTGAAGAAAGTAATTTGATTTGCTTTAAAAACAATTACAAAAAGGAGGGCGTGACTATGAGATATGGATAAAAGCATAATCCAATTACAGGGATTGGAAGTATAAAAACATTATAAGTTAAGAATTAGGCTAAGGCAAGAAAGGATTATACTATGGAAAAAGACAAACTGAATAAGGATAAAACAGGAACCAGCCCGAATAAGGCTGGATTTTTTTACCGCAGAATTGGCACAACACTTTATAAAGTAAGTGTATTTACAAGTGATACGGAGACAGATACATTTGCTGATAAAGTTTTTCGTGTGATTCATAATGAAATTGTTTCAGGCGGGACAAAATGCGGTATAATTAGTGCACCACAAATGAGTCAGCCGCCGGAAGGGAGTTCTGCATGAACAAACAGACGGCTGATATAACAGAAAATAAAATAACTGCTCTTTATGAGCGACTCTCAAGGGACGATGAACTTGTGGGAGACAGCAACAGTATAGTGAACCAGAAGAAAATGCTGGAGGACTATGCAAAGAGTAACGGATATAACAATCTTATGCATTTTACGGATGACGGGTATTCCGGTGGTAACTTTGACAGACCGGGATGGAAGCAGCTTCTCCGATTAATTGAAGAAGGAAAAGTTGCAACTGTCATAGTGAAAGACATGAGCCGTGTCGGAAGGGATTATCTTCAGGTTGGATTTTATACCGAGGTATTTTTCCGGGAAAAAGGTGTCCGTTTTGTTGCTGTTTCTAATGGTGTTGATAGTGATAACAATGCCAGCAGCGAATTCGCCCCTTTTTTAAATATCATGAATGAATGGTATTTAAGGGATTGCAGCCGCAAGATAAGAGCAGTAATACAGGCAAAGGGACGGGAAGGAAAGCCTGTTACAAATAATCCGCCATATGGATATATCAAAGATCCGGATGATAATAACCACTGGATTATTGATGAGGAAGCTGCGGCAGTAGTAAGACGGATATTCATGCTGACAATTGAGGGAAAAGGTCCATATGAGATTGCAAGAATACTTTGTGAAGAAAAGGTGGAAAAGCCATCTTATTATCAGGCAGTCCGGGGCATAGGCTGTTATAAGAATAATTGTGATATGGAACATCCATATGCATGGGCTGGCGTTACTATTGTACGAATGCTGGAAAAGCCTGAATATATGGGAGATACAGTTAATTTCCGCACACACAA
Source organism: Clostridiales bacterium (assembly GCA_012519695.1). Classification (GTDB taxonomy): domain Bacteria; phylum Bacillota; class Clostridia; order Lachnospirales; family Lachnospiraceae; genus Petralouisia. The sequence goes on from JAAYPT010000106.1 coordinate 1,989, forward strand.
GCTGTCATATAAGGATAAAACTGCAAAAAAGAATGAAAGTAAGGATATTCTTGTTTTTAAGGATACACACGAAGCCATTATAGATAGAAAGACCTGGTATATTGTACAGGAATTAAGAAAGACTGTACGCAGGATTAATACAGATGGCAGCAACAATCCGTTGACAGGAAAGTTATTCTGTGCTGATTGTGGATGTAAGATGCATTACCGAAGCGAGCACACAAGGGCAGGAAGAGACTGGAGGGGACTGCCAAATGGCGGAGTCCGCATAGAACCGGCTTCATACAACTGCAGTACTTATATGAATAAAAGAAAAGTGTTTGAACATGAATGTTCATCCCATTTTATTCAGGAAAAAGTAATAGAGCAGATTATTCTGGAGACAATCCGTTATGCCTGCCAGAGTGTGAGACTTGATGAGAATGCATTTGCAGAAGCAATGCGTAGTGCGTCAGCAATAAGGGATGAGGCAGAGATAAAGAAAATCAAGTCTGCTCTTGAAAAACAGGAAAAGAGATATGGCGAATTGGATTTGCTGATAAAAAAAGTCTATGAGGATAATGCCCTTGGGAAGCTGTCTGACAAGCGGTATGAGATTCTTTCACAGGAATACGAGGAAGAGCAGGTACAGCTTACGCAGACTCTAAGAGAATGCAAGGAACAGTTAGCACAGTATGAAAGTGACACAGACAGAACAGAGGAATTTCTGGCGTTGGTTCATAAGTATACGGATATTACAGAACTCACACCTGTTATCATCAATGAATTTGTTGATAAGGTACTTGTTCATAAAGCGGAGAAGATAGATGGCGAGCGTGTAGTAGAGATTGAGGTATATTTGAATTTTATCGGAAAAGTTAATCTGCCGACTGTGGAACTATCAGAAGAGGAACAGGCTGAACTTACAGAAAAAAAGAGAATCCGTGAGCGTAATGCCATGTATCAGAGAAAGCGAAGGGAAAAGTTTATGCCAAAGACAAAGGAAATACGTTCAAAGGTAAGTGAAAGTGAGAAGCAGGAACAGCTTGCTGTAGCAAAAGCTAATGCACAGAAACTTCTTGACTTGGATGAAGCTGGTGTGACAGACCAGACAGAGCGTATTGCAGGTGTTGCTGCCGGAGAGAACAAAATTGTGATAGAAAGTGGTATTTTGCCTACGGAAACAGAGGTAAAGGAAAAATATGCTATCTGATAAGATATGCCATTTTATTGGAATTATGAAAGATAGGAGGAACAACTTATGTCGATTGATAGAACAGTTAAGTTTACAGTAAGATTAAATATGTTAAATCCTGCTCATGTAGCTATTAATAAGGTTTTGAATGAGTTGAATTTAGATATATTTAAGTCAAAAAATCAGTTTTTTATAGATGCAGCAACTTATTATATTGAGAATTATGGGCAGGAAGAATTAACGAAGCCCAAGAAAGAGAAAGAGCCGGAGTTTGTATCAACAGAAGATATGGAAGCAATTGAGGAAAGAATCAGGCAGGCTGCAAAGGAAGAAGCACGTCAGGAAGCCAATAAGGAAGTTATGACTATGGTGGGGAGTCTGCTAGCTGCAATTCAGTCTGGTGGAGGAACTATGCCGGTAATAAATCCGGACAATGTTGTGGTGGGTGCAGGAACGAAAAGCATATCTGATGAGGAATTGGAAGACTATGAGGAATTAGTACAGAATGCATTGAGCTGGATGGAAAAGGATTAACAATAGAATATAGGTTATTGAGACAGGGACTGTGTAGAAATACATGGTCCTTATTTTTTTGCCTGTAAATATTGTAATGCATGCCGGTATAAAACGACGGCAGAAATAAAAAGAGATGGAACAATCCGACGGCAGTTACTTAAAATGTCGTAATAATCCGACGGCATGGAACCTGAATAAAAGGAAGACGGAAATGTAATGGAAGAAAAATGGTGGCAGAAAGCGACGGCATGATTGAAAAGTGGCGTCATAAAGTGATGCCAATTTTGAAAAATTTCGTCATAAAGTGCCGTCAGTTTTGGGAAAAGGATATCTTTGTAAGATTTTAAACATTTATCAGAGCAAAAGCTGCTGTAGACAGGAAAAAGAAAAGATCTAATGCAGCCCTCGGCGTTTGAGAGCGAAATACACCCTCCGCACAAAACTTTGTTTTGTACTCCGGGGATTTCGCGATTGCATCGAGCCTGAGAATAAATATTACTATGGCTGCATTTAAAAAGTTAAATATAGCTGATGAAAAGAAGGAGATGATTGAAATGCCAAGACATTCATTTATACAGATGACGAAACTCCATAATGTTATGGGGAGAATTGATTATATAACAAGCACAGTAAAACAGGAAAATCTATATGCCGTATATGCTACACAGCCATTTCGCTCTTTCTGGAAAGACCTTGCGAAATGCAACAGAGAAGAATTTGCTAAAAGTGGAACAACTGGTAAATGTATCGAGGCAAGAGAGCTCATTATAGCATTACCGGAAGGCTTGTATCATTATGAGCATGATTATCTTATCAAACATTTTGCTACGGATTTCAAGAAAAAGTATGGTGTGGACTGCTATGCAGCCCTGCACCATAACAAGAGAAAGACGAACTTTCATATCCATCTGATATTTGCGGAGAGGACGAAGCTGGAAAAGCCGGTTGTAAAGGTAGCACCAAGAAATATGTTTTATGATGAGAATGGAAAGCATGTGCGTACTAAGAAAGAGATATCGGATGAAAGTGGTGACATCCGTAATGGCTGTAAGATTATCAGAAAAGGCGAGGTCTATGAGAAAAAAGAGTTTTCTATAAAAGACGACAGATTTAAACAGGATTCATTTCTTGGTGAGGCAAAGGTGTTTTTTACAAACGAAATAAATCAGCTTGTGCTACATGAAGAAGATAAACTTAAAGTTTTTGATAAGAACAGTCCATATCTTGCCACTAAAAAGATAGGTAAGAATAATCCTATGGAGGAGCAGATAAAAGCTGACAATGAGGTGCGACAGGAATGGAACAGGACTGTTGACAGAGCAATTGTAAGCGGTGTGCTAGAAGAGGACATATCAAAGATAAGGAAAGATGAGATAACAAAAAAGGTATGGGATTCCATAGATTTATATGGAGACAGACCAGATCTTCTTGCAAGTATTATAAAGCTTGCTATTGCAGTGCTTGAACTTCTTATTAATCGTATTATGCTTGCTGCGGTTGGTGTGGCAGAAAAGGTGCTTGATGTAATTCCGGGAGCTGGTACAGGAGAAGCAACAAAAACAAAGGCGCAAGAGACTGCTGTAGCCGTACCGCATCCTGAAAAGTCATTACTTGCTTCAAAATATGTACAACTCAAGAATGTTCATAAGGAACTGCAAAGACAAAATGAAGCTATTTTCAATCTGGAAAGAAACAGAGGTAATCTGGAGATTGAACTATCAGATTGCAATGGTGTATTTAGGTCAGGAAAACGTGCAGAATTGCAGAAACAGATAGATGAACTGGACCACATGATTAACGATATGAAACGGCAGCTTTCATCAATTGTGCAGGAATATGGGTATGATAATGTGAAAGAATTTTATAGTGATTATTACGCTTCCAAAGGCGAGTATGAGGATTATATACAGGAATCTGAGAACTGGAAGAAAAAGCAAAGTAGAAAGTCAGAAGATAGCAGTCGCATAAGTAAGCAGATGAAGAATAATCAAATTATGGACAATGAACATGAGAATTCTAAGCCAACAATTAGAAAAAATTTAGGCAGAGTGAAATAATACGCTATTTTAAAATTAGTATAATATCGACATATAAAATATGAAATCTATAACATGATTTTGACTACTAAAATATGAAGAATAAGAGTGACTAATAAATTTATCAGTTACTTGAATGTGTCATGATCAGGAATTATGATAATTACCGACATATGACGGAAATGGATGTGAATATATGGCAAGACCGACAAAATGCAGAAGAATATGTGCAGAACCTGCTTATGATAGTTTCCGACCAGAAGGAATACCAATCAGTGAGCAAATAAATATGACTGTAGATGAATATGAAGTAATACGCCTGATAGATTTGAATAAATGTACGCATGAACAATGCGCACAGCAGATGGGAATTTCCAGGACAACTGTTACAGAAATCTATGAATCTGCCCGCTATAAACTTGCAGACAGTGTGGTACATGGTAAGGTGTTGAATATTTCAGGAGGAAACTATTACTTTTGTGATGGTAATGATGTTTTTTGTTGTAAGCAGACATGTATAAGAATAAGCAAACCCATTTTTAATAACAACATTCATAGAAAAGGAGAACGACAGATGAGAATTGGAGTAACATACGAAAACGGAGAGATTTTTCAACATTTTGGACATACAGAACAGTTTAAATTGTATGATGTTGAGAATGGAGAAATCAAACAGACACAAGTTGTGGATACGAATGGACAGGGACATGGTGCATTATCATCATTTCTGACAAATGCCGGAGTAGAGGTACTTATATGCGGTGGAATCGGCGGTGGTGCTCAGGCAGCACTGGCAGCAGCCGGAATTCAGTTGCTTGGTGGTGTAAGTGGAAATGCAGATGAAGCAGTGAAAAAATATATAAGCGGGCAGTTAAATTATAATCCAGATGTACATTGCACGCACCATGAACAGGAGCATACCTGTGGCGAACATCACTGTGGTGAGGATAAGCATGGCTGTGTCGGTAATGGAGGTAATTGCTAATGAGTGAAGCAAAAGAGTGTTCCAATAATTGTAAAGAGTGTGGAAGTAATTGTTCAGAACGAAGAGAACCGCAGAGCCTGATAGAACAAACAAACACAGATTCAAATATAAAAAAAGTGATTGGAATTGTAAGTGGAAAAGGTGGAGTCGGTAAGTCACTTGTAACTTCCCTGCTTGCCGCATCTATGAGAAAGAAAGGATATAAAACTGCTGTTCTTGATGCCGATATTACCGGACCTTCCATACCTAAAATGTTTGGACTGTCCGGAAAAGCACAGACTGATGAAGAAGAAATTCTTCCGGTTGAATCTGCAAATGGAACAAAAATAATGTCGGTAAATCTGTTATTAGATGATGAAACAGATCCGGTAATATGGAGAGGTCCATTAATTGCAGGAACAGTAAAACAGTTTTGGACAGATGTGTGCTGGGGTAACGTTGACTATATGTTTGTAGATATGCCACCCGGAACAGGTGATGTTCCATTGACTGTTTTTCAATCATTGCCGATTGATGGGATTATTGTGGTAACATCTCCACAGGATCTTGTAAGCATGATTGTGGGAAAAGCGGTTAAAATGGCAGAGATGATGCACATTCCTGTAATTGGAATTGTAGAAAATATGGCATATTATGAATGTCCGACTTGCAGTGATAAGCATTATATCTTTGGAAAAAATGATATTGAATTATTAGCAGAAGAGTATCATATTGGTATAACTGCGGAAATCCCAATTGATCCGTCTTTGGCAAAGGTATGTGATGAAGGCAGGATTGAGGATTATGAAACAGATTGCCTTGAGAACTTGATAGAGAAGTTTTAAATATCCATAAAGTAATAGGTGGAAATATGAGATATAACGGAATTATAGAAGGAACAACTGGAGATTTCGATTCAGAAATAAATAAATTAAAAGAAGTGTTTCAAAATGCAGATGCGATTATTGTAGGTGCAGGGGCAGGCTTATCTTCGTCAGCAGGTTATGATTTTGGTGGAGAACGCCTGCAAAAATATTTTGGCGATTTTGTAGAAAAATATGGAATGAAGGATATGTATACCGGATGTTTTGCAGATTTTGAAACAAACGAGGAGTGATGGGCATACTGGTCAAGATGGGCGTGGATTAATCGTTATGAACCGATACCAAAGGATACACATAAAAAATTGCTAAAACTCTTGGAAGGAAAGGATTATTTTGTCCTGACTACCAACATTGACCATGCATTCCAGAGGGCAGGTTTTTCAAAAGAACATCTGTGCTATACACAGGGGGATTTTGGTCTGTTCCAATGCTCAAAACCATGTCATACAGATACCTATGATAATTATGCAACTCTTCAAAAAATGGTTCGGGAAGAAAAAAATATGTCTGTTCCAACAGAGCTCATTCCACATTGTCCAAGATGTGGACGGGAAATGGACTTCAATTTATTCTGGGATGACACATTTATCAGAGATAAGGGATGGCATATCGCACATAAGCGGTATACAGATTATATAGAACAGCATAAAAATGGAAAGGTATTATATTTGGAATTAGGAGTCGGATTTAATTCTCCCGGTGTCATAAAAATTCCATTTTGGAATATGGCGGCAGAAAACCCGGATGCAGTATTTGCAAGCGTAAATCTTACGTTACCTTGTTACCCGGAAATATTGGAACACAGAAGTATAGTCATTCAGGATGATATAGACCATGTTATAGAAAATTTGATATAATATCTTCATATACAGGAGGTGAATGAAGCATGAAAGCACATAAATATTGGTCAATCGGAGCAGTGGTTACAATGGCTGGAACCTTTTATACCGGATATAAGGGGTTAAAGGCGGCACACAAATACTTTGCGTTTGGTTCATTGATATGCATGATTATGGCAGTTTATTCCGGTCATAAAATGATTTCAGGGAATAAGAAAGCAAGAAAACAGACGGAAGTGAAAGAAGTGGAGGAATAACGGATGTTAGAAGTAGGAACAAAAGCACCGGACTTTGAATTGCCGGATCAGAATGGAGAAATACATAAATTAAGCGATTACGCAGGTAAAAAAGTGATTTTATATTTTTATCCAAAGGATAACACGGCAGGCTGTACAAAGCAGGCATGTGGTTTTTCAGAGCGTTATCCTCAATTCACCGAGAAAGGAGCAGTTGTTCTTGGGGTGAGTAAGGATTCTGTAGCCTCTCACAAGAGATTTGAGGAAAAATATGGATTGGCATTTACACTTTTGGCAGATCCGGATCGCAAGGTGATCGAAGCGTATGATGTATGGAAAGAAAAGAAAAACTATGGAAAAGTCTCTATGGGCGTGGTAAGAACCACATATCTTATTGACGAGCAAGGAATCATTATAAAGGCAAATGATAAAGTCAAGGCGGCAGATGATCCTGAAAATATGCTTAAGGAATTGGCATAATGAAGATTATTTTATCACCTGCAAAAAAGATGATTGTAGATACCGATAACTTAGCACCGGTTGAACTGCCTGTCTATATTGATAAGACAGCAGAAGTATTAAACTGGATGAAAAGCAAATCAAAAGAAGAACTGAAAGCTATCTGGAAATGTAATGACAAGATTGCAGAACAAAATTTCAACAGATTGGGAAATATGAACCTTTATCAGATGCTCACTCCGGCTGTCTTATCATATGAAGGAATTGCTTTTCAATATATGGCACCATCTGTGTTTGAAGATATGCAGTTTGAGTATGTTCAAAATCATTTGAGGATATTGTCTGCATTTTATGGTGTTCTGAAACCAATGGATGGTGTGACACCTTATCGTTTAGAAATGCAGGCAAAGGTCAGGATTGGAGATGCCAAAAATCTGTATGAGTACTGGGGTGACTTCTTATACCGCTCAGCAATCGATGACAGCAGGATTATCATTAATCTTGCATCAAAAGAATACTCAAAATGTATAGAAAAGTATCTGACACCACAGGACAGGTATATTACGATTACATTTTGTGAAGCTTCTGGAGATAAAATGGTAACAAAAGGTACATATGCCAAGATGGCTCGTGGTGAAATGGTAAGATTCATGGCAGAAAATAATATTGAGAATCCGGTGGAGATTCAGAAATTTGACAGACTTGGATATTCATTGCGGTCTGATTTATCATCAGATACTGAATATGTTTTTGAACGAAAAATAGAATATTGATTTAGGTTAAAGATGCTCAGTGTGGGCATCTTTTTATAATAATGAGAATTGTTACTAATTTTATTGGCAAGATAACAATACTGGTATATAATTCTTATTAAGAATTAATCCTAATAAGGAGGACGAATGACAAGCAGAAGAAATACCATTCAAAAAGATCTTGTAAGAAATGCCGTATACGAAATGAGAAGACATGTTACAGCGAATGAAGTGTATAATTTTATAAAAGAAGCATATCCTACAATCGGAAAAGGAACTGTATATAGAAATCTTGATATATTGGTAGAGGAGGGTGCGTTAAGGAAGGTTGAAGTTCCGGATGGACCGAACCGACTTGATTTTACATTGAAAAATCATTACCATGTAAGATGTATAAAGTGCAGTGAGATTTTTGATGTGGATATGGATGAAATACCGGATTTGCTGGAAAGAATTCATAACACTCATGGAATTGAATTTTTGGATTATGATATTTCATTTAAAGGCATTTGCCCGAAATGCGGGGAGAAGGTAAAGGAGGAAAAGAATGGATAGGAAAGCAATGTATAAGTTGAGTTATGGATTATTTGTACTGACTGCCAAGGAAGATGAAAAAGACAATGGATGTATTATTAATACAGCCATTCAGGCAGCTTCAGAACCGAACCAGTTAAGTATCTGCGTCAACAAAGCAAATTACACACATGACATGATTCAGAGAACTGGAAAATTCACAGTATCAGTCTTAAGTCAGAAGGCACAGTTTGAATTGTTCAAACATTTTGGCTTCCAATCAGGAAGGGATACCAATAAATTTGAAGCATTTGAAAAGTGTGCCAGAGGCACAAATGGTATTTATTATATTACAGAAGGTACAAATGCATACATTTCTGTAACAGTTAATAAAACAGAGGATTTAGGCTCACATACGATGTTTATCGGTGAGATAACAGATATGGAGATTTTAAGTAATGTTCCTTCAGTCACATATGATTATTACCAGAATAATATTAAGCCAAAGCCACAGGCAGTTGGAAAAAACCGAGGATGGACAGACAATATGGCGTTGCAGAATCTGCGGATATGAATATGTAGGAGAAGAATTACCGGACGATTTTATATGTCCTTTATGTAAGCACCCGGCATCAGATTTTGAAAAAGTAGTAAAGAAAACGGAGGTAAAAGAGATGGCAGCAAACAAATACGCAGGAACACAGACAGAGAAAAATTTACAGGAGGCATTTGCAGGGGAATCACAGGCAAGAAATAAGTATACTTATTTTGCATCTGTAGCAAAAAAGGAAGGCTATGAGCAGATGGCTGCATTATTTTTAAAGACCGCAGATAACGAGAAAGAACATGCAAAGATGTGGTTCAAGGAATTAGCAGGAATTGGTGATACAAAGGAAAATCTTGCGGCAGCGGCAGAAGGCGAAAATTACGAGTGGACAGATATGTATGAAGGCTTTGCAAAAACAGCTGAGGAAGAAGGCTTCCCAGAGCTTGCAGCAAAATTCAGGGCAGTAGGAGAGATTGAGAAGCATCATGAAGAAAGATATCGTGCACTTCTCAAGAACATTGAAACTGCACAGGTATTTGAAAAGAGCGAAGTTAAGGTGTGGGAATGCCGTAACTGTGGACATATCGTAGTAGGAACAAAGGCTCCTGAGGTATGTCCGGTATGTAATCATCCACAGAGCTATTTTGAAGTACATGAAGAGAATTATTAAGGAGATGAGATTATTACGAAGAAGCAAATGATTAATTCTAAAAAGCAGTAATGATAGGCTGTGGCTTTGTTGGTTCTGCATCTGTATTTGCTCTTATGCAGAGTGGCTTGTTTACAGAGATTGTCCTTATTGATGCAGACAAGAACAAGGCAGAGGGAGAAGCGATGGATATCAGTCATGGTATTCCGTTTGCCAGTCCGATGAAGATATATGCCGGAGATTATGATGACGTGGCTGATGCTGCAATAGTTATAATATCTGCAGGAGCGGGGCAAAAACCGGGAGAGACTAGGCTTGATATTGTAAATAAAAATGTAGCAATATTTAAGTCAATCATTCCTGAAATAGCAAAGAGAAATTTTGCAGGTATCATGCTTGTAGTAGCGAATCCGGTAGATATTTTGACACAGGTAGCCATAAAGTTATCAGGACTTCCGGAAAACAGGGTTATTGGATCGGGTACAGTGTTAGACAGTGCACGATTAAGATACAAGCTTGGTGAGCATTTATCTGTTGACAGCAGGAGTGTTCATGCATTTATAGTAGGTGAGCATGGAGACAGCGAAGTTGTAGCATGGTCATCAGCCAATGTATCCGGTGTTCCATTGAGTGAAATGTGTGAAATGCGTGGACATTACAAGCACAAGGAAAACACGGCAGAGATAGCTACAGCAGTCAAGAACAGTGCTTATGAAAAATAAATAAAAAGCACGCTACATATTATGGAATTGCAATGTCTGTAAAAAGAATCTGCGAAGTGATTATGAGAGATGAAAAATCAATACTTCCTGTATCACACATGATTCATGGAGTATATGATATTGACGGAGTATCGTTAAGTATGCCGGCTATTGTAGGTGCAGATGGTATTGAGTCTGATATACCTATTAATTTAAGTGGTGAGGAAGCGTTAAAGCTTAAAGAATCCGCAGATTCTTTGAAAAAGATTATAGAGACAATTGAATTATAAATTTTACACATGGAAGGAGATAAAAGCATGGAAGTAAAGTATTATATATGTAAGCATTGTGGAAACATTGTTGAAAAGGTAAAGGATAAGGGTGTGCCTGTAATTTGTTGCGGAGAACCTATGCAGGAATTAAAAGCCGGAGTGACAGATGCTGCTGTTGAGAAGCATATACCTGTATATACAGTGGAAGGCAGTCATGTTCATGTCGTGGTTGGAGAGACAAAACATCCAATGCTTGAAGAGCATTTCATTGAGTGGATTACATTAAATACAAACCAGGGAATATACAGAAAACAGTTAAATCCAGGGCAGGAGCCGGTAGCAGATTTTTGTATTTGCGATGGTGAACAGGTAGAAGAAGTATATGCATATTGTAACCTGCATGGATTATGGAAATGCTAAAAGCATTTATACATATTAAGATTACAGAACAACACAAATATAACAGTAATAAAGGCTGTGTATTAATATATTTACAAGGAGGAACAACAAATGAAATACGTATGTGATGTTTGCGGATGGGAATACGATGAGGAGAAGGGCTATCCAGAAGGTGGTATTGCACCTGGTACAAAGTGGGAGGATATTCCGGAAGATTTTGAATGTCCGTTATGCTCTGTAGGCAAAGACCAGTTTTCAAAGGCTGAATAAAAATGAAAGCAGGACTAATGGATGTATGAAATGAAACCAGAATATTATATCGGCATAGATATGATAGACGAAGAACACAAGCAGTTGTTTAAATATGCAGATGAGGCATATGAACTGCTTCATGATGAGTATACACCGGATAAATATGATAGGATTGATATAATATTAGAAAATCTTCGAAATTATACAGTAAAACACTTTACTGATGAAGAGCAGTATATGGAATCTATTAATTATAAGAAGTTATTTACACAGAAAGTTCAACATCAGGAATTTATACACAAACTTGATGAATTTATGGAGCATCATAATGATGAGATAGAAGATCAGGATGAACAGATTATGGGAATTTTAAAATATCTCACAAAGTGGTTAGTTAATCACATTCTGTATGTCGATGGTCAAATTCCAAAAGGCTGATATAGTAAGAATGGCTGTTATTCTTTTGGGAGTAGCAGCTTTTTTCTATTTTGAATATAAAATCTGACATCTACACTTGACAATATGCTTACGAAGAAGGAGTTGGAAATGCCATTGAAAAATGTGGACTTCCAAGAGAGGATCTTTTCATTACTACCAAAATCTGGATTAGCAACGCAGGCTATGAAAAAGCAAAGGCATCTATTGAGGAATCACTGAAAAAACTAAAAAACAACTACATTGACCTTTTATTAATTCACCAGCCATTTGGTGATTACTACGGAAGTTATCGTGCCATGGAAGAAGCCTATAAAGCCGGAAAAGTACGAGCAATCGGTGTATCTAACTTTTATCCTGACCGCTATCTTGACCTGGTTCACTTTGCAGAAATTAAGCCTGCCGTTAATCAGGTAGAAACACATCTATTTCAGCAGCAAAAAATTGCAAAAGAATATATGATAAAGAATGGTACTCAAATCATGTCTTGGGAACCTTTTGCAGAAGGAAAAAATGACTATTTTAATACACCTGCTTTAAAAGAACTTGAAGCTCTCGATGGCGGACAGAGCCTCTTTTTCTCTCACTATGATCCTCAAACCGTTGAATGGTTCATGAGCATTGTATAATTACTATACCGGTTAGCGATTTGCCCGACTTCCACACTTCGGGCATACATCGCCACCCTTATACACATAACCGCAACGATAACAACATTTTACCTCATGTTCTTCCTTCGCCAGATAAGAAACTTTTCTGGATTCTGGTTTTTCCTGAAGATACTTTATAAACTCTCCTAATATGCGTGTAAATTCTTTCCATTCTTTACTTGGTACACCTACCGGAATCTTCGTTTTTTCTCCATTTTTTTGTTGAATATAAACTCCCTTATTTAATAATCCTGTACTAAAGGAAATGTCTTTTATATTTAAAACCGGTATACATTCGCTACTAAACGTACTGTTGTAATATAAATGATCCGGCGTCAACAAAAAGCCTTCTCTCCCGGTTCCTTTATGAGTAGAATCGCATACCACTACCGGGAACTCATAGCGACTATGCTCAGAGGCATAGGTTTTTAATGCACAATTTACAATTGCCGCTTCTGCACCTTCCCATTCTCCGCGCATTGCCTGTCGCGCAGCATAGTAATGCAAACTAGAGGTATCTTTCAATTTTTCTGTAAATTCTCCCTTTAGCTTTTGTACTAACAACTCGCTTTCATCCGATTTAATTTTAGTAAGTCGCTTATCAATCATTTCTAAAGCATTACTCTTTATCTCCGGTAAAAACATTCCCTTTTCGATTTTTTCATATGCTTTCTGACCTTCTTCAAAAGTCATACTTGTAAGATTTGGACAGATTTTATCAATTGCTGCCTCATCTAATTTTTCCAGTCTATCATGCAGCTCCTGCAAAGGCTTTTCTGTATTTTCCTTAGAAAAATCAGGGCTCTGAAGTGTTTTCCAAATATGAAAAATCGCACCTCTGTCGTTCTTATTAACTCGATTCATCATCGTGGCAATTTCCTGACTTTCTGCCCTTTTTCTTTGTTCTTCTAATTTTTTCTCATACGGTGCGATATCTGCCTCTTTATATTGCGCTAATTTATCCCGAAACAGCTTATACCTCTTTCTATCCATATTAGCCGGCATATTGGCAATCAATGCATCTGCCTCTTCCTGTGCTTTTTTATTTCTTAATTCATACAAAGGCGCAAGTATCGGCTCTTTCATTTCTGCCGGAGTATCTGTTCTTTCTATTTCTTCTATACTTCGACACAACTGAGCATAGTTTCCCTTTTTTCCATTTTCAGCCCGTTTTTCTAACTCTTCTTTTTGATTCTTTTGTATATAAGTTTCTATCTTTTGTACATATTCCTGTTTATCCGCTTCCGGCAGTAATTTTTCTACTTTTACCTTTTCACGAAGCTCTTTTAACTGTCTTGGAGACATTCTCTCGATTACCTTCATCCGAGCCTCGTACTTTTGTCGTACCTTTTCCGCTTCTTTATCCTCTGGGGTGGCTCCTTTAACTTCTCCGTTTGTCTCCGCTTCAACAGCCTCTTCTATCTGTTTTTCCCTTTTGGACTTTTCTTCTTTTGAAATTTTACTATACTGTGCTTCTTCTGGCTGCTGCAAATCCCTTTTGGATATTTTCGTTGTTTCTTCCTTAGAAACACCTAATACCTTTCCCTTAGTGTTTCTCCTTGGTGTATCTTTTTCATATATCCCTTTCTCGGATTTTCTCCCCTTAGAATTTTCTTTCTTAAGCTCATTTTCCTCTTGTTCTCTTTCCCTCTCTATGACATGCTCCAGTTCCTTTTCCGCATTTGCTTCTTCGGCTTCTTCTCTCGTTGCATCCGTTTCTTCCAAGCTCTTTTCTTCTGATCCTTCTCTCGTTGCATCCGCTTCTTCCAAGCTCTCTTCTTCTGATTCTTCTACTTCTTCCTCCTCTGGTTCTTCCTCCGGTTCTTCCTTTGACTTTTTCTTGTTTCGTTCCCATTCATATTCATTAAACTTATAATTACTGGTCTTTTCTCCCTGGGCTCCCAGTAATTCCTGATAATCTTCATAAGCATCCCGATCTTCGCCGAAATCCAAAAGATAAACATCACCCTCACTCAACAACTTTCCCGGTCTTGGGGTATAGAAGCGATTGCAAGCATCACAGGCATATGCTCTTGCAAGATATACTCTCCCTTCTTCCGTTTCCACCAAGAACTCCTTATCCACAGGATAAACTACCATATGCAGGTTTTTTCCACAATTTGGACACTGATAGCCCACCATGTAAAAATTATTTCCGATTCTTTCGCTTTCCTGGGCTACCTGATCCGGTTCTTCCTTTTGAAAAGAAGTCTTTGTAATAACCCATTTCATATTGTGCCAAAGTCCCAGTTTTTCTTCTTCTAATTCTTCCTCTAGTTCTTCCTCACTTTTCTCTCCCGCCTCCAAGGCTGCCTGTACCACATCCTCATAGGTAATCTGTATTCCCTCCTGATAAAAGCGGAAATTATCATTTCGATATCCGGGTTCGACTTTTATCTCTTTTAATATCTCGGTAAATAATGCATTTAACTGTGCATAATCCTTGTCAACTCTTATTCCTTTAATCGTTCCCCATTTTCCAAATGCATACAAAATCATATCCAGCACATTGGTAACTAATACATTTTTATCAATGGGCTGTATTGCTTCTTCTACAATGGGAATCTCTATCACATTGGTATTTACTTTTCGATTATCAAAATTAAACACCAGTGAGCGTACTTCTCCCGGTAATATAAGAAAATTATTCAAAACCACAAACAACTCGTTCCATTTTACCGGTACTTCCATTGTCTGAATTAAACGTTCAAATGTATGTTTTAATTCTATATTGGCTTTTAGAAAAATCATATCTTTCATCCCCTTTTCATTCTGCCAACAGTTTAACACATTTTTGAAAAATTTAATATACCCCAGAATCAAATGACATTCTGCATTTTATGCCTATTTTAAAGTGAGAACTCATTTTTTCAACAAAAAAGAACGGCAAACTCTGCCGTTCCTTTCGTTTTTACTTATTTGTTTAAAATTTTCTTTAAATCTTCTTCCGGTGTACTAATTGGAGAAATATGGTATTGCTCTACTAAAAACTTCGTTACATTCTCAGAAAGAAATGCAGGAAGTGTTGGTCCTAAGTAAATATTCTGGATTCCCAAATAGAGTAATGTCAATAAAATACAAACTGCCTTCTGTTCGTACCAGGAAAGTACCATAGATAATGGCAACTCATTTACAGAACATTCAAAAGCTTCTGCCAAAGCAATTGCTACCTTGATTGCACTATATGCATCATTACACTGTCCCATATCCATAATTCTAGGAAGTCCTTTGATTGTGCCAAGATCCAAATCGTTAAAACGATACTTTCCACATGCTAATGTAAGAATTATAGAATCCTCTGGTGTCTGTTTTACAAAATCTGTATAATAATTTCTTCCAGCTCTTGCACCATCGCAACCTCCTACCAAGAAGAAATGGCTGATTTCACCTGCTTTTACTGCATCAATCACTTGATCTGCCACACCTAATACCGTGCCATGACCAAATCCTGTCATCAGTTCACTTCCACCGTTAATTCCGGTGAAGGTTTTATTCTCAGAATATCCTCCCAGCTCTAAGGCTTTTTCGATTACCGGAGTGAAGTCTTTCTCTGCTCCAATGTGCACCATTTCCGGATATGCTACAACTTCTGTGGTAAATACCCGGTCTGCATAACTTTCCTTTACCGGCATCAAGCAGTTCGTAGTATACAAGATTGGAGCCGGTACATGATCAAATTCCTTCTGCTGATTCTGCCAGGCAGTTCCAAAATTTCCCTTTAAATGTGGATATTGCTTCAACAATGGATAAGCATGTGCCGGCAACATTTCACCATGGGTATATACATTAATTCCTTTATCCTTTGTCTGTTCCAATAACAGCTTTAAGTCATATAAATCATGTCCGGTAATAATGATAAATGGTCCTTTTTCTACTTCTTTTGTTACTTTAGTTGGAACAGGTGTGCCAAATGTCTCTGTATTTGCACGGTCTAAAAGCTCCATACACTTCAAGTTGATTTTTCCAACCTCTAACACCATCGGTATTAAATCTTCCTGTTCCCATTCATTTCCAATAATAGATAGTGCCTGGTAAAAGAACTCATTTACTTCTTCGTCAGAATATCCTAATACCCATGCATGATAAGCATAAGCAGCCATTCCTCTAATTCCAAAAAGGATTAAGGACTTTAAGGAACGAATATCTTCGTTCGCCTCCCACAATTCTTTCATATTATAATCAGAGGTATTTCCGCAAGGTTCTGCACAACTACTACAATTTGGTACAATTCGTGTCTTTTCTTCATGTACCTTCTGAATCATTTTTTCCAATACCAGGTCGTGGAAGTTTACATTGGTAATGGTAGTAAATAATCCTTCGATGATAATTTCGGTTGTTTTATTTGTATGCGGATTATTTCCACAAGACTTTGCCAGTCCAATTAATGCCCCTGTTAACTCATCCTGAAGATTTGCTGTCTTTGCTGACTTTCCACAGACTCCCTGTGCTCCTGTACATCCGCTGCATCCTGCAGTCTGTTCACATTGAAAACAAAACATTTGCTGATTCATTTTTGTACTCCTTTTTCTCTTTTCTTTATCTTTTTTCTACATTTCGCTTAAAATTCTTCCGTCAGTGGAAACCGTAACTACACGCCATGGAATAAATTTTCCACTGTTTTGCAATGCGCTCTTTGCTGCATGCTCAATGCCACCGCAACATGGTACTTCCATTCGTACTACGGTAACACTCTTAATATCATTATTAGAAATAATTTCTGTTAATTTTTCTGCATATTCCACCATATCCAGTTTTGGACATCCGATGAGCGTTATCCTTCCTTTGATAAAACGATTATGGAAGTCCCCATAGGCATATGCCGTACAATCTGCTGCTATCAATAAATCTGCTCCCTGAAAATATGGTGCATTCACCGGTGCTAACTTAATCTGTACCGGCCACTGAGATAACTGTGAAGTTACAGGTGTGGCTGCTGCATTTGCAGTTGTTTCTCTTTTTAACTGTCTCGATTGTGTTCCCGGACATCCGCATGGCAATGGTTTTTTCTGTTCTTCCTGTCTTTTCTTCATATTTGCCTTTACTGCCTCTTCATCATAAGCAGCTGCCTCACGTTCCACAAATCGAATGGCTCCTGTTGGGCAGGTTGGCAGACAATCTCCCAAGCCATCACAATAATCATCTCTTAAAAGTTTTGCCTTACCATCTATGATTCCAATTGCACCCTCATGACAGGCTTGGGCACAAATTCCACATCCATTACATTTTTCTTCGTCAATCTCTATTACTCTTCTTACCATTTTATTTCCTCCTTGATATTCTTGACTTTATGCTTTGATTATAATAGAATGTTTCTAACATTTCTGTTGTTTTTACAACACTATAAAAATTTTTAAAGGAAAACTATGGAAAAATATTTAACACTTTTAAGTAACACCACACTTTTTACCGGTATCGCAAAAGAAGATATCTCTTCCATGCTCACCTGCCTTTCTGCACACATGGCTACTTACAAAAAGGGAGAATTTATTCTGCATACCGGAAACACCATACATGAAGTGGGAATGGTTTTATCCGGTTCTGCTCTAATTATCAAGGAGGACTTTTGGGGCAATCGTTCTATTTTATCGGAGGTTTCCAGTGGCTTTCTTTTCGCCGAAACCTATGCCTGCATTGGCACTGTACCCTTGGAAGTCAGCGTTGTAGCTTCTTCTGATTGTGAAATTCTTTTTCTGGATTTTCATAAAATATTGACTACCTGTTCTTCCACCTGCCAGTTCCATACCAAACTGATTCACAATCTGTTGGCAACTTTGGCTCAAAAGAACTTGACCCTTACCCGCAAATTGGAACACATGTCCCAAAAAACTACCCGGGATAAATTGCTGTCTTATCTTTCCGGGGAATCACTGAAAGCCAAAAGTCCTTCCTTTTCCATTCCATTTAACCGACAACAGCTGGCTGACTATTTATCGGTAGACCGCAGTGCTATGTCAAATGAATTGGGAAAATTAAAAAAAGAAGGTATTCTAACCTATGACAAAAATACTTTTATTTTAAAGGAGAATTTTCATGAATAACAATAATGAACTTTTATTAAAAATGATTGCATACGATGCAAAAGACCCGAAACGTATTCAACATTTTCTGAAAGTATATGAATTTGCTAAAATAATTGGGGAATCCGAAGGACTGGATGCTAAGACACAGCACATTTTAGAGACTGCTGCAATCGTCCATGATATTGGTATAAAAAATGCCGAAGCAAAGTTCGGCAATTGTAGTGGAAAGCTTCAGGAACAGGAAGGTCCTGCCCCTGCCAGAGAACTATTATCCTCTCTTTCCTATGATCTAGATGTAATTGAACGAGTCTGCTATCTGGTAGCCCACCACCATACCTACACAAACGTAGATGGTTTAGACTATCAGATTCTTTTAGAAGCAGATTTTCTCGTAAATCTGTATGAGGACGGCGCAAATACCTCTGCCATCTCTCATGCTTTAGAACATATCTTTCAAACAGATACGGGTATCCATATCTGCAAAACCATGTTTCTGTAATTTTTAGAATGAATCAGGGAATACATACCACTTGGAACCTGATTTGTATACGGTAAGGTATTCGGTATCTTCATTCCATTCTTTGTAATAAGTATCGTAATATTTATATGTAACTTCTACCTGACGCATTTCGGAAATATTTACGTCTACGCCTGTTTCTTCTTTTATTCCCTCCAGGCCTTCACGCAGTTCCGCCTTAGTCATCTTGTCCTGTTCTTCAACCTTGATATCTTTTACCTTACCATAATCCTCATAACTATAGCTTACTGCTTCTTCCATAGCATCTGCAATATCATCTTTTTCATAGCCACTTGTCTCTTCTAATGCTTTTATCATAGAATCTGTACATGTGGCATCCAGTAAGGTATCTCCATCTTTATCGCAGATTGCTTCATAATATTCCTTTACTGCCTTTTCTACAGAACCACTTCCACCAGTAACTAACTGGAATACCAGATAAATCACGCCTAATGCCACTACCACAATTCCTACTAATAAAATTGCCGCCTTTGCCGGAAATTTAGCGGTTGTTGCTGGTTGCTGATAAATATAACTTTGATCTGGCTGTGCATAGCTCTGTTGCTGCTGTTGTGTTTCCTGTCCCCCTGTTGTGGCTGGGTTCTGCTGCACTTCCTGCCCTACACTTGCTACATTCTGCTGCTGTGTTTCCTGTTCTGCTGCTGCAATGTTCTGTTGCATTTCCTGCGCTACTGCTGCTGGATTCTGTTGTACTTCCTGTTCCCCTGTTGTGGCTGGGTTCTGCTGTACTTCCTGCTCTACTGCCACAACGTTCTGCTGTACTCCCTGTGGTGCTCCACATTTCGTACAAAACTTATCCTGGTCAGATAGCTGACTTCCACAATTGATACAATATTTCATTCTTTTTCCTCCGCCTTTTCTATCCCTGTACTCTATCAAAAAAGAATTCCTCATACTCTGGGGAATTCTTTTCTATATGCATTCTGTTCTAGTTGTTGTTCTTAATTAAAATCCAATGTCTTCTAAGTCTTCATCCTTAACACCAGCATCTTTTGCTGCGTCTTCGAACGCCTTTACATGATCTTCTACATCTTTCTGAAGTTCTGTTGCTTTGTCAGAAATCTCTGTTGCTCTATCTGTATCAGCATTTTCCGGATCTTCCATCATACCAGAAAGTTCTTCCATATAACCTGCAAGTTCTTCCATGTCTTTCTTGATTTCTTTTCCTTCTTCGGTTTTCATATCCATATCGTCTACAATATCAGAGAAATCTGCTAAATCTTCCATATCCTGGAATGCATCTCCCATTTCACTGATTGCCTTAACATCATCTAAATATTTTTGCTTAGAATCTCCACATGCTGTTAATGTAGCAAAAGACATTGCTAAAACCATACCAACTACTAAACTTTTTTTCTCATAACTCTAAGTCCCTCTCTTATTTTATCTTATTTTTGCAAAGTGCTAATTTAGTTTAACATACTTTTTTGTCTGTTGCAATAGGAAAGGCCGGAGTTTTGTCGATTTTTTATCTTTTTTTGTTATATTCTTACTCTTTTTCTCCTGTTAATTCCGCTAATGAATGGAAAGTATAACCCATTTCTTCCCATTTCGTCAAAAGTTCATCCAAAATCTCTCCATTGGTTTTCGATGTATTATGTAACAATACAATGGCTCCCGGATGTACCCGCTTTAACAACTTATCAAAGGCTTCTTCATGACTTGGCTGACTATCCACATTCCAATCCACATAAGCAAGACTCCAGAAAAACGTCTTATATCCTAATTCTTTTGCTATTTTTAAATTATTTTCACTGTATTTTCCCTGTGGCGGACGATAATATTTTTTCATCGGTTCTCCAATGGTCTGCTGGTACAATGTCTCCAACTCGCCTAATTCCTTTGCAAAAGCCTCCTTATCCATTGCCGACATATCCGGATGATGATAACTGTGATTTCCCACAATATGCCCTTCCTCTAACATTCGTTTTACCAAATCGGGACTGGTTGATAAATAATTTCCTACTATAAAAAAAGTACCCTTTGCACTATGCTTTTTTAATGCATCCAAAATTGCTGGTGTGTTTCCGTTTTCATATCCGCAGTCAAATGTTAAATACAACACCTTCTCCTGTGTATCTTTTGCATAATATGCATTATATTTTGCCATCTCTTCTATGGAAGCGTTTGCCACCGGAAGTTTTCCTTCCTCCTGAAAACTCAATCCCCAATTTCCTTCTGATGACTGTATTGCCGATGTTCCTGCCACCTCTACCGCTTTTGCTGCAAAATGTCCCACAAAAAAAGCAGCCACAAAAATCACTACTATTTTTATCAGACTTTTTTTCTTATCAGGTTTCACATGCAAACTCCCTGTTTTTTTCTACTATTATATTCTGTTATTCCTACAAATATTATTGGTATATCTATAGAAAAACTGCTATAATATGTGGGAATTCATAACTAGGAGGTATTATATTATGACCCATAAGATTGATACTGTCATCTTTGACTTAGACGGTACTTTATTAAATACACTGACAGACTTAACCAATAGCGTAAATTATGCTATGGAACAATATCATTTTCCTACTCATTCAGAAGATGCAGTACGCCGCATGGTAGGAAACGGCATTTATGTATTATTTGAACAGGCAATTCCAGATGGCCGAAACTTTCCAGAATATGACGCCTGTGTAAAAACATTTCAAGAACATTATGAAGCTCATAAAAAAGACTTCACCCGCCCTTTCCCCGGCATCTTAGAATTATTAAAACAATTATCTCAAGACGGTTATAAACTGGCAATTGTCTCTAATAAATTTGATCAGGCTGTAAAAGAATTATGTAAAGACTTTTTTACTCCATATATTACAACTGCTATTGGAGAATCCCAGTCCATTGCAAGAAAACCTGCACCGGATACTGTCTTTGAAGCAATGAAAGAACTGGGTTCTACCCCTGACACCTGCATCTATGTGGGAGACTCAGATGTAGATATTGCTACTGCCAAAAATTCCGGCATTCCATGTATCAGTGTTACCTGGGGCTTCCGTGATCAGGATTTTCTTATTCAACATGGGGGAACTCATTTTGCCCATCATGCTGATGATATTCCCACACTTCTTACAAATTGGAACTAATCCGTAACAAAAATAGAAAAGGGGTATTCTTTTATGAAACACAAAAATGGTTGGAAACAAATGATACTTTTTTGCCTTACCGCACTCTTACTATTTTCTCCTATATCTGCACAGGCGCGAGCCGGAGGTGGCGGTAGCAGTAGCAGCAGTAGCGGTGGTGGAGGTGGTAGCAGTAGTAGCAGTCATTCCAGTAACTATGATGACCACAATTACAGACGTTCCTCTCGTGGAAGATACTCCAACAACCCTATGAGTAGCGTAATACAATATGCTATTTTTATCTGCATTGCAAGTGGTGGTACCATTGTCTTTTTCTATCATCGCAAAAAAGCACGGCTTATAAGTAAACATCGTATGACTGAATTTGCAAAATACGGATATAACTGGGATTACAAAGAAATACAGCAGCGGGTAGAACAAGCCTACTTCCAAATTCAGGAATGTTGGCGTCGCCAAGATGCCGACTATGCTGCTACCTATTTAAGTCCATCTTTGTTAGATGACTTTCGTATGAAACTAGAATGGATGGATACCAGAAATGAGCAGGTTGTTCAAGAACAAGTCCAACTTTTAAGTGCCGATCCGGTCTATGTTGATGACCATGAGGGCACCGAACAAGATCAAATCTGGTATCTCATCCACGGCAAAATGATTGGTTATTATATTGACAAAGACACAAAACTTTGTATTCGCGGCAATACAAATCCAGAGAGTTTTTACGAATACTGGCGTTTTATTTATTTAAATAACAACTGGGTATTAGACGAAATCCGCCAAAAAGATGAACTGGATATCCGTCAATTCTCCAATTTGTAATTTACTCTCTTTCTTTTACCATTTTAAACATTTGTACACGGTTTCGGATTCCCAACTTGCGGTAGATATTTAAAATGTGCTTCTTTAAGGTATTTACACTAATGGACAACTCCTCACATAACTGGTTGTTGTCCTTTCCCTGCATCAACAAACGTAAAATTGTATGTTCCCGCTTCGTAAGACCATATTTCTCTGCCGCTTCTGTAACCGTTAATTTTTCCTGTCCGTTATTACACTCCTGACGATCACGATACAGTCGATATGCCAAATGATCCTTCAGCAAATCTAATAGAAAAATATCATCATACTGAAAATTATCCTTGCCTATGGTTCGATAAAATGTAATTACGCCTAAAAATTCTTTATCTTTTCCCAATATCATCTGAAGTGAATAGTGCCAATTATTTGGTCGATATACTTTCTTATAATATTCTGTTTCCATTCTTTTTTCATCTGAAATAATATCTGTTTCACGATAAACAAGGCTCTTTCCACTATACATAATCCCTCGGCTGCTTCCCAATTCCTCATAATTTTCCGACTGATCTTCGTCACAATTGTACATTACCGGAGCTATTAACTTTCCTTCTTCTTCCTTGGAAGCCAAATAGAAATCCGCACTGTCAAAATCCAGCACCATCTTCATTTGCTCTAATAATTGTTGACGCATCGTCAAGGGATTTTCCGTTGTATAAATTTTATAAATAATACTGTTTAATATCATCCAGTCATTGGTTTCTAATGTTTTCATGAAGAATATCACCCTTTCTCTAATAACGTATAAAAGGAGCCTGAGATATTCTCAGACTCCTTCGTCATCCTTATTATTGTATACCATTTTTGTTATTAAATCAAGTCACTAATTTAATCCTCTAAACCCTTTTCCGATAATTTCACTACTATTTGTAATCATCATGAATGCCATTGGCTGGTTCATTTTAATGAAATTTCGTAACTGCACTGCCTGACTTCGTTTCATAACAGTAAGAATCACATATTTTTGTCGATGCGTGTAAGTTCCTTCTGCCTTAAATATGGTGGCACTTCGCATCAACTCCTGATGAATAAAATCACAGATTGGCTCCGGATCATCACAAACAATGGTAAAATATTTACACAAGTTAATATTTTCAATGGCACTATCAATCACCAATGATTTTGCCAACAACCCACATAAGGAACACAGTCCGGTCTGTGCGTCAAAGATAAAGCATGCCGCAACCGTAATTAACAAATCCACCAAAAACAATGCAGTTCCAATATTAACCGGAGTATACTTTTTTAATATCATAGCTAAAATGTCTGTACCACCACCGCTGGCACCGATATTAAAAAGGATTGCAGAACTCACTGCCGGAAGTACAATCGCAAAAATCAACTCCAATACCGGTTCATTTGTCAATGGCTTAGACATCGGATACATTTTTTCTAAAGCACTTAATCCCACAGAGGTTAAGATACTTACATATACCGTCTTAATACCAAAACTTTTCCCAAGAAATATAAATCCAAATACCAAAAGAAGTATATTAATAACAAAGTTAAGGGTACCTGCGGTAAAGGGTGTCACAGCACTCAATACTACCGCCATACCTGTTACTCCACCAAAGGAAAAATGATTGGGAAACTTGAAAAAATACACTCCAACAACCAATATCAATGATGCCGCCGTAATTAGTGCATAATCAATTATTGTTCTTCGTACTTTCCATTTTTCCATAACTAACTTCCTCCACCCTTGGGTACTTCTTCTGTTCATTTGGTCTTGCCAAATCCGGTATTTATCTTAGCATATTTTTTTTCATTTGCATATTAATTTTTATCGTTTTTATGAAAAATTTTCGTAATTACCATCTCTGCAAAACGGTGCCAGTTCCATTCGCACAAACCAGCCTCTTTCATGCTCACAGACGGGACATTGATTTGGCGCTTCCTTTCCTTCAAAAATGTACCCACAATTTAAACAAATCCACTTTGTCTCTACCTTTGAAACAAAGAGTTGATTTTCCTCCAATAACTTCGCAAAAGCTCCGAATCGATCTCCGTGTAATTTTTCAACTTCCGCTATTTTTTCAAAATAGAAAGCAACCTTGTGAAATCCCTCTTCCTTTGCTATCTCCCCGAAATGTTTATATACATCATCATGCTCTTCATACTCATTGTGCTGTGCCATTTTCATTAAATCTGCAATATTCGGACTAATATCCACCGGATACCCGCCTTCAATATGAATGGTTTCTCCCGCTAATGTTTGCAATTGATTATAAAACACCTGTGCATGTGCCCGCTCCTGGTCTGCGGTTAATTGAAATACTTGCTCCACAACATACAGTCCCTGTTTTCTTGCCTGATATGCTGCAAACGTATAACGATTTCTTGCCTGACTTTCTCCTGCAAATGCCCGCATTAAATTTTTCATTGTCTCGCTCTGCTTAAACTCTGTTTCCATAAATTTTCCTACCTTTCATATTATTTCCATAATATGTTGTGCAAAAAAAGAAACTTTATACCGCCTCTATCCATTCTATCAATTGTTCTGCCCGTTGCCTCCAGGTATGCTTCTTCTCTACCTCTGCCTTTCCTTTTAAAACAATCTCTTCTCTTTCCCTTGGAACTGCTAATAAGTGTTTTACTATCTCCGGTAATTCCGCTAAATGATTACGGTCATAATAACAGATTCCTACCCCTTCCGGTAAACACTCTCGCAAATATCTACTGTCATCACTTACTGAAACTGCTCCATTTAATATGCTGCTAAAAATCCGATCATGCGCTCCATCCTTAAACTCCGGCATCACATTTAGAGAAATTTTTGCCTGTTGCATTAATTCCAAGCAAGTTCTGGTATCCGTCTGTGGATGAATTTTTAAAAGTTCCGGATGCTTACTCTCTAACTTCTCCCATCCATCTCCTACTACTTCTACTGAAACTCCTGCGTCCAACAGTGTTCGTACTACATTGCCCCTTCGTACATTTCGCACATACAAATCAATAAAATTCATATGCGCCAGAACCTCTGCAAAATCCTTATCGGAAATTGTCCCCATTTCATCCAGACAACATTTTTTCGCCACTTCTTCCAATGTCTTTTCCGACTCTGCCAATACTCTGTCAATAATCTTATGATAAAACTGCGTGTATTCCTCATCAATTCGTTCAATATATGTATTAAACTTCTCCGGTGCCTGATAATTTCCTGTAAACAATACCGGAATTTCTCGTTTTTCCTTTTGTTCTTCCTTTTGCTCTTCCTTTTGTTCTTTCTTTTGCTCTTCCGGTTGTTTCTCCGGTTGTTCCTCCGGTTGTTTCTCCGGTCGTTTCTCCAGCATCCTCATTCCTGCAAGTGGAAGAAATCCACAAACCTTCACATCAGGATAATAGTTTTCCACATACTGAATGTGTTTTTTGTCGATTCCTATGTAATGATAATTTTTTATTGGATGACTCAAATGATTATGGTAATACAACGGATGATCCACCAAAATATTGTAAACCGGAATTTGAGACTGCTCCCATATATATCCTTGCTGTGTGCGATATAACAAATCCTCTTGGCTCAATCCAATGTGATTAAAAGTTATCAGAACCGTTTCTTTTGGCTTTAAAAATCTCTTTAACCTGGAAAAACAAGTCTCCGATTCCTTCAAATCATAATAAAACACTTTATAGCCTTTCTCTTCAAAAACATTTCCTAATTCTTTTGAAAAATAAGTAAGTGTTTCCACTCCTCCAGTCATTAATACAATTCTAGATGGCATTTTTTCCCCTTCTTTTCCTAATTTGCTTTTCTTCGTGCCTCCTGCCGGTCAAATGCATGTATCCAATCTGCCTTAAAATAATACGTCAGAAAAATAATAGAACTTAACGACCAGGTCAATGGATATGCCCAAAATACCGTCTGGATTACCGGTATAAACTTTACTACTATGGTAATATAGGTAATTCGAATAATACACCAACAGACTAACATTACCATCATTGGAACCGTTGACTTTCCCGCACCTCTAAAAATGGCTGCTAAACAATGGGATAACGCCAACAGAAAATAAAATAATGTTACTGTTCTTGCCTGAGTTGTTCCATACCGAATAACATCTGGCGTACTATCAAAGGCACCTACCAATTGAGGAATAAATATAAACAATAACGCACCAATTAACTCTGCCATGGTAATACAGCAAATAATCCCAAATCTGGCTCCTTTTTTTGCACGTTCATACTGCTTTGCACCAAGATTTTGACTTATGAATGTTGTTAATGACATTGCAAAACAGTTAATCGGTAAAAATCCAAATCCCTCTATCTTTGCATATGCACCGCAACCAGCCACTGCCGCTGCCCCAAATGCATTAATATTAGATTGTACCACAACATTTGCCAGAGCAATAATGGAATTCTGTACTCCTGCCGGTAAACCGTTAGATATAATCTGACTCATCATATTTCCATGAAAACGAATCTTTTTTATCTGTACACGGTATTCTTCCTTGCTTCTTAATAAACGAACAACACAAAGAATCGCACTTAATATCTGGGAAATAATTGTAGCTGCCGCTGCTGCTCCCACTCCCATTTTAAATACAGCAATAAAGAGTAAATCCAGCCCGATGTTTGTTATAGAAGAAATAATTAAGTAAATGAGTGGATGCTTACTATCCCCTACTGACTGCAAAATTCCCACGAAAATATTATACATAACAAATCCCAAAGAACCTGCAAAATAAATTCGGAAATACAATATGGAGTTAGGAAGTACTGACTCTGGGGTTCCCATCCATTGCAAAATATATGGTGTCGCCAACATTCCTACAACAGTCAGAACAACTCCTGCCACCAATCCAAATGCCACTAATGTATGTACTGCTTTTTCTAATTCTTCTAGCTTACGCGCACCAAAATACCGGGCAATAACAACTCCCGCTCCCATGGCAATTCCATTAAAAAAACCTACCATCAAAAAAATGAGATTCCCTGATGAACTTACCGCAGCTAATGCATCACTGCCGATAAAATTTCCTACTATCAGGGAATCTGCTGTATTGTATAACTGTTGAAAAAGGTTACCCAGAAAAATCGGCACTGCAAATGCAATGATTTTTTTCCAAATTGTCCCCTCCGTCAATAATGTTGTTGTCTTCGTATCTTTCACTTCTGTTACCTACCTTTTGATTACTCCCCCTATTACTTATCTATACTACGAAAAAACTTTATGAAATCTCTAACTTACAATCTCCACGCATCTTCAATGGACATTCATAAACGTTTTCTCCATTACTCTTTCCTATGTACGAAATCGGACATTTGCGACAATCACCCTTGGTAAACTCTATCGGTACCTCAAACTCCAATTTTGCTGTTTTAAACCCACTTACCGCTTCTGCTTCTTTAATATTCTTCCAACTCAACGTCTGCCCGCAAACACATCGTTCCATTCCCTTAGCTACCGGTCGACTACATGCCGGACAAGAATAATACGTTTGCTCCATCTCACCTTTTGTCTCGATTACTTCTGCCGAAAATTGTCTAATTAATTGCTCTCGCAATTCTTCTGTCATCATACATTATCATCCTTTTCTATTTTATTTTCTAGTTCTAATGTACTATTTTGTGACTGTTCCCATTATATCACACAAAATTCTAGACAGCAATATAAGGATTTA
>JAAYPT010000107.1 GCA_012519695.1 Clostridiales bacterium
TAGTTTGCTCATAATGGGTATTGCCATAAGCAAAAAGAATGATAGGTATAAACAAGGAGAATAAAAACGCACTTTAACGCTTTAATGTTGTTGCGCTTTACAGAATTTTTGATAAATTCATTGAATTTTCGGTAGAAGTATATTAGAATAGAAACGTTGAATAAAATGTACGAAACTAAGTTGCGGAGGTTTAAGAATGTACCCAATCGTAAAAAAGAAAAAACTGGCTGATAAGATTTATCTTATGGAAGTAAAGGCACCACGCGTTGCTAAGTCTTGTCTGCCGGGAGAATTTGTAATTGTAAAAATGGATGAAGAAGGAGAACGTATCCCTCTTACAATTTGTGATTACAATCGAGAAGCAGGAACCATTACTATTGTATTCCAGACAGTAGGTGCTTCTACAGAGAGAATGGTAAGTTTAGAAGAAGGAGATGCATTCCAGGATTTTGTAGGTCCTTTAGGATGTGCTTCTGAGTTAACTGAGACACCAATTGAAGAATTAAAGAAAAAGAAAATTGTATTTATTGCCGGTGGTGTAGGTACAGCTCCGGTATATCCGCAGGTAAAATGGCTGCATGAAAATGGTGTAGACTGTGATGTTATCATGGGTTCTAAGACAAAGGACCTGTTGATTTTAGTAGATGAGATGGAAAAAGTAGCAGGAAATCTGTATGTAACAACCGATGACGGTTCTTATGGTTTCCACGGTATGGGAACCAATCAGTTAGAAGAACTGGTGAATGCAGGAAATAAATATGATTTATGTATTGCAATCGGACCTATGATTATGATGAAGTTTGTCTGTCTGCTTACAAAGAAATTAGAGATTCCAACCGTTGTTTCCCTGAACCCAATTATGGTAGACGGAACCGGAATGTGTGGAGCATGTCGTGTAACTGTTGGCGGAGAAGTGAAGTTTGCCTGTGTTGATGGCCCGGAATTTGATGGACATAAGGTAGATTTTGATCAGGCAATGAAACGTCAGCAGATGTATAAGACAGAAGAAGGAAGAGCCATGTTAAAATTACAGGAAGGTGATACACATCACGGTGGCTGTGGACATTGCGGAGGTGACAAATAATGGATGTAATGAAGAAAGTACCAGTAAGAGAGCAGGAGCCACAGGTTCGTGCCAAGAATTTTGAAGAAGTATGTTTAGGATATAATAAAGAAGAGGCAATGGCAGAAGCTACCAGATGCCTGAATTGTAAAAATGCACAGTGTGTAAAAGGTTGTCCGGTTTCCATTGATATTCCGGGATTTGTTTCTCAGGTAAAAGAAGGCAACTTTGAAGAAGCATATCATATTATTAGTAAGTCCAGCGCACTTCCTGCTGTATGTGGTCGTGTATGCCCACAGGAAAGCCAATGTGAAGGAAAGTGTATTCGTGGTATCAAAGGAGAAGCGGTTTCTATCGGTAAGATGGAACGTTTTGTAGCTGACTGGGCAAGAGAAAATGGAATCAAGCCACAGCCTGCAACCGAGAAGAAGGGACATAAGGTAGCTGTAATCGGTTCTGGTCCGGCAGGTCTTACCTGTGCAGGAGACTTAGCAAAGATGGGATATGATGTTACCATTTTCGAAGCACTTCATGAAGCAGGTGGAGTATTGATTTATGGTATTCCGGAGTTCCGTTTACCAAAGAGCAAGGTAGTAGCCAAGGAAATCGAGAATGTTAAGGCACTTGGCGTTAAAATAGAGACAAATGTTGTAATCGGAAAATCTACTACCATTGATGAGTTAATGGAAGAAGAAGGATTTGAAGCAGTATTCGTAGGTTCCGGAGCAGGACTTCCAAGATTTATGGGGATTCCGGGAGAACAGGCAAACGGAGTATTTTCTGCAAACGAGTTCCTTACCAGAAATAACCTGATGAAAGCCTTTAAAGAAGAGTATGATACTCCGATTATGAAAGGAAAGAAAGTAGCTGTTGTTGGTGGTGGAAATGTTGCTATGGACGCTGCAAGAACAGCATTAAGACTTGGTGCAGAGGTACATATTGTATACCGAAGAAGTGAATCCGAGCTTCCAGCCCGTGTGGAAGAAGTTCATCATGCCAAGGAAGAAGGAATTATCTTTGATTTATTGACCAATCCAACCGAGATTTTAGTGGATGAAAACGGATGGGTAAAAGGAATGACCTGTATTCGTATGGAATTAGGTGAGCCGGACGAGTCCGGAAGAAGAAGTCCGGTAGAGATTCCGGGTTCTGAGTTTGAATTAGACTTAGATACTGTTATCATGTCACTTGGAACATCACCAAATCCATTAATTTCCTCTACTACAAAAGGACTGGAAATTAATAGAAGAAAATGTATCGTAGCAGAAGAAGCAAACGGTGCTACCAGCAAGCCGGGAGTCTTTGCCGGAGGAGATGCAGTAACAGGAGCTGCTACTGTAATTCTTGCAATGGGAGCAGGAAAAGCTGCTGCAAAAGGTATTGACGAATATCTTTCTAACAAGTAAAATAAAAGAAACCAAAGAAAAGGGATTGCCGTAAAGGTAAGTCCCTTTTCTGGTATATAGAGAAATATGTTGCGTTAACGTATGAAAGCTAATCAAGGAGGAAAGAATAATGAAGGATACTACAATTACACAAAACATTTTGTATATTGGAGCAGATGATAAAGATATTGATTTATTTGAAAGCCAATATCAGGTTCCGAATGGAGTTTCTTATAACTCTTATCTTATTATGGATGAAAAAATCGCGGTTATGGATACTGTAGATGCAAGAAGAACAGAGGAATGGCTTACAAATCTGGAAAAAGCATTAGCAGGAAAAACACCGGATTATTTGGTAGTTTCCCATATGGAACCGGACCATGCTTCTAATATTCAAAAGTTAGTAGAGAAATATCCGAACATGAAAGTAGTTGGAAATGCAAAAACATTCCCAATGATTAATCAGTTCTTTGATGTAGATTTATCCCAGCGTTCTGTTGTTGTAAAAGAAGGCGATACCTTAAGTCTTGGACAGCATGAATTGCAGTTCTTCATGGCACCAATGGTACATTGGCCGGAAGTTATGGTTACTTATGAAAAGAGCGAGAAAATTTTATTCTCAGCAGATGGATTCGGAAAATTCGGTGCACTTGATACAGAAGAAGACTGGGCATGTGAAGCAAGACGTTATTATTTCAATATTGTTGGAAAATACGGTGTACAGGTACAAGCCCTCTTGAAAAAGGCTGCAACATTAGATATAGCTATGATTTGTCCGTTGCATGGACCGATTTTAAAAGAAAATTTAGGATATTATATTGGAAAATATAATACTTGGAGCAGTTATGAACCGGAAGACGATGGTGTACTGGTAGCATATGCTTCGATTCATGGAAATACCAAAAAGGCAGCAGAAAAGATGAAGGAAATATTAGAAGCGAAGGGAGCTGCCAAGGTTGCAATTACAGACTTGTCAAGGGATGATATGGCAGAGGCAGTAGAAGATGCATTCCGTTATGATAAGGTGGTGCTTGCAGCAGCAACCTATGACGGCGGAGTATTCCCGTGTATGGAAGATTTTCTTCATCATTTAAAGAGCAAGAATTATCAAAAACGTAAGATTGCCCTGATTGAAAATGGTTCTTGGGGGCCAATGGCAGCAAAGACCATGAAGGGAATTTTAGAAGGAATGAAGGAAATTACAATTTGCGAGAAAACAGTTACCATTAAGTCCACCATGAAACCGGAAAATGTAACACAAATGGAAGAACTTGCAGAGGAATTACTGGCAAAGTAGGAAAAAGAAATGAATTTATTTGATATTGTGGGACCTGTAATGGTAGGCCCTTCCAGTTCCCATACAGCAGGTGCTGTACGGATTGGATATATTGCACATTTATTATTGAATGAAAAAGTACACAAGGCAGAGATTTACCTCCATGGCTCTTTTCTGGCAACAGGAAAGGGGCATGGAACAGATCGTGCCATTATTGCCGGACTATTGGGAATGCATCCGGAGGATGAACGAATTCCCAATAGTTTTCAGGTGGCAAAGGAATGCGGGATGGAGTTTACCGTTGCGGGAATTGAACTTCGGGATGCCCATCCTAATTCTGTCTTATTAAAACTTACCGGAGAACACGGAAGAGAATTGGAGGTTCAGGCAGCGTCTCTTGGTGGAGGTAGAATTAAGATATGCAAATTAGATGGATTAGAGGCGAATTTCTGTGGAGATTATCCTACATTGATTGTGCATAATCAAGATCAGCCGGGACATGTAGCAGAGGTTACCTCTATGTTGGCACATAAGTCTGTGAATATTGCTACCATGCAGTTGTATCGAGACAGAAGAGGCGGCAATGCAGTTATGATTATCGAATGTGATAAAGAATTGCCAAAAGAATCTATTGAATGGCTAGAAAAATTAGAAGGAATTCGAAAGGTCACATATTTGAGTTTGGTGGAAAATTATGAGTTTTAAATCTTTAAAAGAAATCGTGGATTGTGCCAATAAAGAAAAGAAGCCTTTTTGGCGAGTTATTTTAGAAGAGGATATGTCAGAACGTATGGTATCCGAAGAAGAATCTTTTGGAACGATGAAGGGAATGTACGATACTATGCGAATGGCGGATGCCTCGTATGATGAAAAATTGAAATCTGCCAGTGGTCTGGTAGGTGGTGATGGGAAAAAAATGAAAGAGGCAGTAGAGGCAGGAAAAACCATGGCAGGAGATTTTATCGGAGATGTTATGGTAAAAGCGTTGAAAATGGGAGAATCCAATGCCTGTATGAAACGAATTGTTGCAGCACCCACAGCAGGCTCTTGTGGTGTTATGCCGGCAGTATTTTTAACCTATCAGGAAAAATATAAAGTGTCGGATGAAAAAATGATTGAGGCAATGTTTGTGGCTGCGGGTATCGGCGAAGTAATTGCAGAGCGGGCTTTTATTGCAGGTGCAACAGGAGGCTGTCAGGCAGAGATAGGAAGTGCCAGTGCAATGGCAGCAGGTGGATTGGCTTATCTACAGGGGGGTGCCGAAGAAGAAATTGTACATGCGGCAGCAATGTCCTTGAAGAATCTGTTAGGATTGGTATGTGATCCGGTAGCGGGATTGGTAGAGGTTCCCTGTGTAAAGCGAAATGTGATAGGAGCAGTCAATGCGATTACCAGTGCGGATATGGCAATGGCTGGAATTGTCAGTCGCATTCCGCCGGATGAAGTAATTGACGCTATGCGCGCAGTAGGTATGGCATTGCCCGGAACGTTAAAAGAAACAGGAGAAGGCGGTTTGGCAGCAACACCCGCCGGAGAAGAAATCGCAAGAAGAATGTCAAAATAACAGGAAAAGAAGAGACGAGACCGAATCTTAAAAAGATTTGGTCTTTTTAATGTAATAGGGAATTGCATCCTATTACATTAAAATCGCTCTGCTAATAAAAAATTCTATGAAAAAATTTTTATTATTTTGAAGACATTTACAGGTGACTCTCGTTATAATAAATGAACAGGTAGTAAAGAAGAAAGGAGGCGGATAAAAATTAACCAAGAAGAATATTTTGATTATCTGTTAGATACATATCAGAAATTAGTGTATTCTATATGTTTTAAATTTACAGGTAATCAGTTTGACGCAGAAGATTTGACTCAGGATACGTTTTTATCCGTCTATAAAAATTTAGCTACATTTCAAAGGGATTATGAAAAGGCGTGGATTTGTAAGATTGCCACAAACAAAGGATTAGACTTTTGCAAGGCAGCAGGAAGAAGAAGTGAACCTACGGAAGATACTTATTTTGCAGAAGTAAAAGACAACAGAGATGGACCGGAAGCGGCATACTTACAGGAAGAATCCAAAGAATATGTATTTACTATCTGTCAAAGCCTGAAAAGTCCATATAAAGAAGTAGCGACAGAACATTTTTACCGGGAAAAATCAGTAAAGGAAATAGCCGAAGAAACGGGAAAAGGAATAAAAACAGTACAGACCCAAATATATCGAGCGAAAGCAATGATTAAGAAGTTGATAGAAGGGAGGGCAACCAGAAGATGGCAGAAGTAAACAAAGAACATATTACAAAAGAAATGTTTGAAAACTGGCAACAGGGAATGTTGAATAGTCAGGAAGAAGAAGCCTTTTTGTTACATACAGGAAAGTGTACCTATTGTGCAGAACAATTTGGAAACTGGATGGAACATGACTTAATGGAGCCACCTGCTTATTTAAAAGAAGAAATTGTAAAGAGAACCAGACAGGTAGATGTACAGACGGTAGTCAAAGTAAAGCGGACGACAAAGCGAATGCAGTTAATGATATATAGCCTGAAGGTAGGTCTTGCGGTTGTAGCTTCCATATTTTTATTAACCATAACAACAAACTTTCAAAATATGAAGTCGGTAGCACCACAGGAACAATCAAAACAGACAGAAAGTGTTCAGAGAAAGGAAAGTATTACAGATAGATTAAATCAAGGTAGTAGTTTTGTTAATGATGCACTAAATAGTATGACAAGCGGTTTCTTTCAGATAGAGCGGGAAACGTCGGAAGAACAGAAATAGGAGGAATTAAGATGACAGGAAAGAAAAATGGATTTTTAGCATTTTGTTTTTCATTGATACCGGGAGTGGGAGAAATGTATATGGGATTTATGAAACAGGGATTAAGCATTATGGGAGCATTTTGGGGATTAATATTTGTAGCTTCCTATCTGCATATCGATCAGGTGCTATTCGTATTACCGATATTGTGGTGTTATAGTTTGTTCCATGTACACAATTTAAGAAGTTTGCCGGATGAGGAGTTTTACGCAGTGGAAGATGATTATCTGTTTCATATAGAACAGGTATTTCAAAAAGAAAAGTGGAAACAAAAGCAGAAAAATGTTGTTGCAGGAGTTTTAATTTTTGTAGGTGCAGCAGTATTGTGGAGACAGTTTTCTGATTATTTATATGATTTTCTACCAGAAGGAATTTGTCTGGAGGTTGTTGAGCAGGTTCCGCAGATTGTAGTAGCAGTAATCTTGATTATAATAGGAATTATGATGATTCGTGGAAAAAAGGCAGCATTAGATAAAGGTGAGGAAAAGGAGGAAAACTTATGAGAACCAGAAGAGTAGGAAGTATTACTTGTGGGAGTTTGTTAATCGTATTTGGAATGTTGTTTTTCGTGCATATGATTTTTCCATCCTTAAGTCTGGTAATTATTATGAAGCTATGGCCTGTAATTCTAATTGCATTGGGAATAGAAATGCTTGTGGCGAATATAAGGCAATCTGCCCGGGAGAAAGAGATTATCAAGTATGACAAAGGTGCCATTGTTATTACATTTTTGCTGGTATGCTTTTCCATGGGAATGGGAATTCTCCAAATGGGAATGGAATATTATGTGCAGCACGGGTATGTGTATCTTTCTTAAAATGAAATTAGTCGTGAGCGACACCGCTCGGGCGCGCAAGAGTCCGCTTGCCGGACTCTTTTGTGCTGCAATAGGAAATAAATTGTGCGTATTTCACAAAAAAAACAATGAGTAAACTGTAAAAAAGAAACAAAGTCACAAAAGAAATACAAAATACTATTGATTTTTTCTGAAATAGGCACTATACTTATAGTATCAAATGAAAACGTTACCGGAAACGCTTTCGGAACCGTTTTCAGAATATGATTCATATCATTATATTAGGAGGATGTATACTATGAAAAGAAAATTGGTATCACTTATGTTAGTGGCTGCTATGGCTGTATCAATGCTTGCAGGATGCGGTAATAGCAATGGGAAAACTAGTAATTCAGGTGGGAAAAAAGATGCAAGCAGCGAAGGAACCGTATACTTTTTGAATTTCAAGCCGGAACAGGCAGATCAGTGGAAGGAACTTGCTGAAAAGTACACAGACGAAACAGGAGTACCTGTAACTGTTGAAACAGCAGCTTCCGGAACTTATGAATCTACTTTGAAGTCTGAAATGGCAAAAGACGAAGCTCCTACATTATTCCAGGTAAATGGACCGGTTGGATTGGCTTCCTGGAAAGATTACTGCTATGACTTAAAGGATAGTGATCTTTACAGCCAGTTAAAGAGTGATGATTTCGCATTAAAATCAGATGACGGACAGGTATTGGGAATTGCATACGTTATCGAAACATACGGAATCATTTACAACAAAGCGTTAGTAGCTGATTATTGTGCATTAGACGGAGCTAAAATTTCAGATGCTTCTGAAATCAACAGCTTTGATAAGTTAAAAGAAGTAGCTGATGATATGCAGGCTCGTAAGGATGAGTTGGGAATCAACGGAGCATTTACTTCCGCTGGTATGGATTCTTCCTCAGACTGGAGATTCAAAACTCATTTAGCAAACCTTCCAATCTACTATGAATACAAAGCAGATGGAATCGAATCTACCGATGCTATCAAAGGAACTTACCTTGATAACTACAAGAATATTTGGGATTTATATATCACAGATTCTACAATTGAACCAACAATGCTTTCTAGTGCAACCGGTGAAGATGCAGCAGCAGAATTTGCAATGGGTGA
Organism: Clostridiales bacterium; assembly: GCA_012519695.1. Taxonomy (GTDB): domain Bacteria; phylum Bacillota; class Clostridia; order Lachnospirales; family Lachnospiraceae; genus Petralouisia. Next base: position 8,481 of record JAAYPT010000107.1, read on the forward strand.
AGCTGTATTTTACCAGAATGGTACATGGGCATACAATGATATCAAAGACAATGAAGTAGATGATGATGATATGGGAATGCTTCCGATTTACATTGGAGTTGACGGTGAAGAGAATCAGGGACTTTGTACCGGATCTGAAAACTACTGGTGTGTAAACAAGAAAGCTTCTGAAGAAGATATTAAGGCTACATTAGATTTCATTAACTGGGTAATGACAAGTGATGAAGGATGTGAATTTGTAAGAGATGAATTACAGTTCGTAACACCTTTCAAATCTATGGATGATTACTTACCAGAGAACCCATTAGTAAAAGCTGCAAATGAATATGTAGATGATGGAAAAGAATCTGTTGCATGGTGCTTTACAACAATGCCATCTGAAGAGTGGAAGAATGGTGTAGGAAGTGCATTACTTGAATATGCACAGGGCACAGGCAATTGGGATGCAGTTAAAACCGCATTTGTTGACGGATGGGCTTCCGAATATGCAGCAGCAAACAAATAAGACGCAAATAGTTTAGCAGAATTTAAGTGAATAGGGCAGGGAATGCCTGCCCTATTTTCAATAGAAAGGGAGAAAGGTATGCAAAAATCAATTAAAAAATACTTTCCTATTTTTGCACTGCCAACTTTAGTAGCATTTACAATCGGATTTTTAGTTCCTTTTATTATGGGTATTTATTTATCGTTTTGTAAGTTTACAACGGTTACCGATGCAAAATTTGTAGGTATTAGTAATTATTTAAAAATATTTACGGATAAAACATTTATACATGCATTGTGGTACACTGCTTTATTTACAATTGTTTCAGTAGTGTTAATCAATGTATTGGCATTTGCTATTGCGATGCTTTTAACAAAGGGAATTAGTGGTACTAATGTTTTTAGAACTGTATTTTTCATGCCAAACTTAATTGGTGGTATTGTATTGGGATATACATGGCAGTTGTTATTAAATGGTATTTTAGCACATTTCCAAAAGACTTTGACTTATAGTTCTACATATGGTTTCTGGGGATTGGTTATCTTAATGTGCTGGCAACAGATTGGATATATGATGATTATCTATATTGCAGGTATTCAGAATATTCCGGGAGAATTAATAGAAGCTGCTAAAATTGACGGTGCAACTTCCGGACAGATTTTGAAAAATGTAACAATTCCGATGGTTATGCCATCTATTACAATTTGTACATTTTTGACCTTGACCAATGGATTCAAGTTGTTTGACCAGAACTTGGCATTGACCAACGGTGAACCATCCAATATGTCAGAGCTGTTAGCTTTGAATATCTTTAATACATTCTACGGCAGAACCGGATGGGAAGGCGTAGGACAGGCGAAAGCAGTTATATTCTTTATTCTGGTAGCAATAATAGCAGTTATTCAGATGAGACTTACCAGAGATAAGGAGGTGCAGCAGTAATGGGTGTAAGAAAAGCAAAACATGGTTGGATATTGACGATATTGTTTGCGTTGATTTCAATCGCATGGGTATTTCCGATTGTATTGGTAGCAATCAATTCATTTAAGAAAAAGGTTTATATTAGCCGACAACCATTTTCTATCCCGGTGGATAAAATGTTTGTCAAGTTTGAAAATTATGTTAGAGGTATTGAGAGAATACATTTCTTTGATGCATTTAAGAATTCCTTGTTTATTACAGTATTCTCAGTAGTAGCAATTATCTTATGTACATCAATGTGTGCATGGTATATTTCAAGGGTAAATTCTAAATTTTCAAAAGGGATGTATTGCCTATGCTTATTTTCAATGATTGTACCATTCCAGATGGTAATGTTTACGTTATCAAAATTAGCAAATATGTTGCATTTATATAGCCCAGTAGGTATTATACCGGTGTACCTAGGTTTTGGAGCAGGCCTTGCGGTATTTATGTTCTGTGGATTTGTAAAGGGCATACCGCTTGAAATAGAAGAAGCAGCCATGATTGATGGATGTAATCCATTACAAACATTTTTTAAAGTAGTACTTCCAATTTTAAAACCAACCTGCATTACAGTTACAATTTTGCAGACAATGTGGATTTGGAACGACTATTTATTACCATATCTGGTATTAGATATTAAGAGATGGAAGACAATTCCAATTGCAATTCAGTACTTAAAAGGTGGATATGGTTCCGTAGATATGGGTGCTATGATGGCGATGCTGGTATTAGCAATTATACCAATTATCGTATTCTATATGGCTTGCCAGAAATATATTATTGAAGGGGTTGTTGCAGGGGCTGTAAAGGGATAAATTCAAGAAAAGGCAGGAAATGATATGATAACGATTAAAGACATAGCAAAGGAGTCCGGATATTCGGTAAGTACCGTATCTAGGGTACTAAATAATCGAAGGGATGTAAGCCCTGAGACAAAAAAAAGAATAGAGGAGATTGTTGCGGAACATCATTTCGTGCCAAATAATAATGCAAAGCATTTAAAGCAAAATAGTAGTAAGACCATAGCGGTTTTGGTAAAGGGAACTTCGAATATGTTGTTTGCCAGCATTGTAGAAGAAATACAGAAAAAAATAGAAAAAACAAGATATACAGCAAGTATCACCTACATAGATGAGGATGATAATGAAGTAGAGCAAGCGGTTATTGTATGCAGGGAACGCAAACCAATGGGAATGTTATTCCTTGGAGGTAATCCAAAGTCATTTGAAGAATCTTTCCAGGAAGTAAATGTTCCCTGTGTACTGGTAACCAACCAGGGGAATGCTCTGAAATTTGATAATTTATCAAGTGTTGCAACAGATGACCCGGCGGCAGCAGAGTGTGCCATCGATTATCTGATTGAACAAGGACATACCAAAATCGGAATCTTAGGAGGAGATTTTAGTTTGTCCCATACAAGTAAACAGCGTTATGCCGGCTGTGTGAAAAGTTTTACCAAACATAAGGTAGCTTTTGACGAAAGTGTATATTATGAAAAGGCTCGATTCTCTTATGACAGTGCATATGGTGCAATGCAACGTCTGTATAAAAGAGCAAGTGATATTACTGCAATATTTGCAATGAGTGATGTTGCTGCAATTGGAGCAATACGAGCTTTGATTGATATGGGGGTAAGAGTTCCGGAAGATGTTTCCGTCATGGGATTTGATGGAATTGCTCTGGCAAAATATTATAATCCAAAACTTACCACCATACAGCAACAGTACGGTACCCTGGCATCCAGAAGTGTAGAAATACTGTTAAATTATATTGAGTTAAGCACTAGTCCGGTGCATGAGATTGTACCATTTACTCTCATCGAAGGCGAAAGTGTGAAAAAAATAATAGGAGGAACGCAGCATGCGTAGTAGTGGAATTTTAATGCATATTTCTTCTTTACCATCCCCGTATGGTATTGGAACCATGGGAAAGGAGGCAAGAGAGTTTGTTGACTTTCTCGTAAAATCAGCGCAAACATACTGGCAGGTGTTACCAATTTGTCCAACAAGTTACGGAGATTCACCTTACCAGTCTTTTTCCAGTTTTGCAGGAAACCCATATTTTATCGATTTAGATACTTTATGTGAAGAAGGTTTATTAGAAAAAAAAGAATGTGAAGCTTATCCTTGGGGAGATAATGCCAAGGAAGTAGATTATGGAACTTTATATGAGAGCCGTTATCCTTTATTGCACAAGGCATATGAAAGATTTAAAAAGGCAGTTCCGGAAGCATACAATCAGTTCTGTAAAGAACAGGAAGATTGGTTAGAAGATTATGCATTGTTTATGGCATTGAAAGATGCACATAATGGCGTAGCTTGGAGCCAGTGGGAAGAAGAATTAAAACTTCGTAAACCGGAAGCTATGAATAAGGCAGCAACAGAGCTGGCAGAAGAGGTAGCGTTCTGGAAAATGCTTCAGTACTTATTCTATCAGCAGTGGGATGCATTAAAGACATATGCAAATGATAACGGAATCAAGATTATTGGTGATGTTCCAATTTATGTAGCAATGGATAGTGCCGATGTATGGGCAAATCCAACACAGTTCTATTTAGATGAAAAATTAGATCCAATTGATGTAGCAGGTTGTCCGCCAGATGCATTCTCAGAAGATGGACAGCTTTGGGGAAATCCATTGTTCCGTTGGGATGTTATGAAAAAAGATGACTTTACCTGGTGGACAAAACGAATGGAAAAAATGACAAAGCTTTTTGACGTAGTAAGAATTGATCATTTCCGTGGATTTGACTCTTATTATGCAATTCCATTTGGCGATAAGACTGCACGAAATGGGGAATGGAGAGAAGGTCCGGGAATTGAACTTTTCCGTACCATGGAGAAAAAGCTTGGTAAGATGAATGTCATTGCAGAAGACTTAGGTTTCTTAACAGATTCTGTAAGACAGATGTTAAAAGATTCCGGATATCCGGGAATGAAATTAATACAGTTTGCTTTTGATACCAGAGAAGATGGAGATTATCTGCCTCATAACTATACCCAGAATTGTATCGTATATGCAGGAACACATGATAATGATACCATTATCGGCTGGATGGATACTGCATCAAAAGAGTGTGTAGAATATGCAAAAGAATATTTGAAGCTTGATCGTGCAGAAGGATATCATTGGGGCGTAATGCGTGGTGTATGGGCTAGTGTAGGCGATATGGCAGTAGTTACTATGCAGGATATTCTGGGAATCGGAAGTGAAGGAAGAATGAATATTCCTTCTACATTAGGATGTAACTGGAAGTGGCGTATGAAAGAAGATGCCATAGATGATAAACTTGCAGAAAAAATTCGTAATTATGTAGAAGTATATGGACGAGCTCCAAAGAAAGCGGTAGAAGCAAAATAAGTATAGAAAAACAGACATATCATAAGAAAAAGGTATTGTAAAAAAATCTCCTGCATATACTGGTAACAGTAGAACAGGAGGTTTTTTTATGGAAAATATCAGTGCCGGTACATATAACATTTATAAAGATATCAGCGCAAGGACAAATGGAGATATTTATATTGGCGTGGTAGGACCAGTGCGGACAGGAAAGTCTACGTTTATCAAACGTTTTATGGACGTGATGGTATTACCTGAAATGGAAGATGAAAATGACAGAGAGCGGGCAACGGATGAGTTGCCACAGTCTGCACAGGGAAAAACCATTATGACGACTGAACCGAAATTCGTACCAAAAGAGGCTGCCAAAATACAGTTGGCGGAAGACTTAGAAGTAAAAGTAAGATTGATTGACTGCGTGGGATTTATGGTAGAAGGAGCAACCGGCCATCAGGAAGATGGAAACGAGCGCATGGTAAAAACCCCATGGTTTGACTATGAGATTCCTTTTACACAGGCGGCAGAAATCGGAACACAAAAGGTAATTCGAGAACATTCTAATATTGGAATTGTACTTACCACAGATGGGAGCATTACAGAACTTCCAAGGGAAAGTTATATTCCCGCAGAAGAAAAGACCGTAGCACAATTAAAAAAGCTAGGAAAACCATTTATTGTGTTGCTAAATACTCAAAAGCCATACAGTGCAGAAAGCCAGAAGTTGTCAGAGGAGTTGGCGCAGAAATATAGTGTATCTGTGTTGCCTGTGAATTGTGAGCAACTTAGAAAAGATGATATTTATCGAATTTTGGAAAGTATTCTTTATGAATTTCCAATTGAACGTGTGGAATTTTATCTGCCCAAATGGGTAGAAATGCTGGAAAACACTCATAAGATTAAGGAAAATATAATTGAAAATGCAAAGAATATTTTAAATCAGTTTACCTATGCCAGAGATGCCAGAAATGTTACACTTGCACCAGAGGGAGAATATATTAAGAAAATAAAGCTGGATAAAATGGAATTATCCAAAGGAAGGGTACAGATTATTTTTGATATTGATGAAAAATACTATTATGAAAATATGAGTGAATTAACCGGTGTGCCGATTCAGGGAGAGTATCAGTTGATTTCCATGATAAAAGAATTATCCGGAATGAAACGAGAGTATGATAAGGTGGCAAGTGCCATGGAAGCAGTGAAACAAAAAGGATACGGAGTGGTAACGCCACAGCTTTCTGATATCGAAATCGAAGAACCGGTTCTTATTAAACATGGAAATAAATTTGGTGTAAAAATCAAAGCACAATCTCCATCTATTCACATGATTAAAGCCAATGTGGAAACGGAAATTGCACCGATTATCGGAAATGAAGAACAGGCACAGGATTTAATCGGATATATCAAGACCTCAAGAGATCAGGAAGATGGTTTGTGGCAGACCAATATTTTCGGTAAATCTATCGGAGAACTGGTAGAGGACGGAATACGAAGCAAGATAACCATGATGGATGATGAAAGTCAGCTAAAGCTTCAAGATACCATGCAAAAGATTGTAAATGACAGCAATGGTGGTCTGGTATGCATTATTATATAATAAGCATAGTGGTTAGGAAATGGAATAACATTTCCTAACCTTTTTATGTACAAGGCAGAAAAAATTTAGTATAATATAACATATATGGGCAAAAGAAAGGAAACATATGAAGGTAACGTATATTCATCACAGTGCATTTTATGTAGAATGGAATAAGAAAGTATTGGTATTTGACTATTACGATGGAAAAAGTTCCGGAGATTGTATCTATTATGGAGAAATGCCGGAGTTTCCAGAAGATACCGAAATGTATGTGTTTTCCAGTCATGGGCACAGAGACCATTTTGACATGGAAGTGTTAAAGTGGAGTTGTCGATATCCAAACATTCATTATATTTTTGCAAAAGAAATCAAAAAGAAACTGGGAAATTCTGCATTGCAGAGGCTTCTTCCAAATAGTGACATAGCAAAGCTAAAGGAAAACATACACTACATGAAGCCACAGGAAAACTTAGTGCTTGGCGATATCAAGATAGAAACATTAGAGTCTACAGACAGTGGAGTGGCATTTGTGGTAACGTATGGAGAGCAGACAATTTATCATGCAGGAGACTTAAACTGGTGGCATTGGGAAGGTGAGACCGAAGAAGATAATCAATATCAGGAACACACCTATAAAGAACAGGTGAATTGTTTGAAGGACAAGCATATTCAGGTGGCATTTGTAGTATTAGACCCAAGGCAAAGCAAAGATATGACGATTGGAATGGATTATTTTTTAGAACAGGTGAAGGCGGATTATGTGATTCCTATGCATATGTGGAAACAATATGAATGGATTCGTCAGTATAAGGATACCTTGCCGGAAGAAAAGGCAGCTCATGTGATAGAGATTTCCCATGAAAATCAGGAATGTTTGCAGATATAGAATAAGTTAGAAAAGGACTAAAAGAATGGAAGTAAAGATATATACCGATGGTGCAGCAAGAGGTAATCCGGAAGGACCGGGAGGTTACGGAGCTGTACTCACTTATATGGATGCCAGCGGAAAAATCTATAAAAAAGAAATTTCCGCAGGATATAAAAAGACAACGAATAACCGAATGGAGTTATTAGCAGCAATCCGAAGTTTACAGCAACTTAATCGGGCATGCAAAGTGGACTTATATTCCGATTCCAAATATTTAGTAGATGCATTTAATCAGAAATGGATTTATGGATGGATGAAAAAGGGGTGGAAAAAGTCAGATGGAAAGTCTGTAAAAAATATTGATTTATGGAAAGAATTATTACAGGCAATGCAACCGCATGAAGTAGTTTTTCATTGGGTAAAGGGGCATGACGGACATGTCATGAATGAGCGTTGTGACTATTTAGCAACAACGGCGGCAGATGGGGATAATCTGTTGGAAGATACTATTTCCGACACTTGAAAATGAACAAACCATATGATATGATTAAACTTTGATAGGAGGTGCAGAATATGACATTTTGGGCTAGTTTTTTACAGTATGCAATTATTTTTGTTCTTCTCGTTGCAGTCGCGGGACTGGGAATCTTTTTGGGAAAGAAGTTGCGTGACAGAAGCGATGCTAAAAAGGGCTTAAGCGAGAAGTAAAATAAAGAGAATAGACAGTTGGAGGAATTTGTTGTGAAAAAATATGGAGTAAATGAATTGCGTAGAATGTATTTGGAATTTTTTGAAAGCAAAGATCATCTCGCAATGAAAAGTTTTTCACTTGTACCGCATAATGATAACAGTTTGTTATTAATTAATGCAGGAATGGCACCTTTAAAGCCATATTTTACAGGTCAGGAGATACCACCAAAGAGACGTGTAACTACATGTCAGAAGTGTATCAGAACCGGAGATATTGAAAATGTAGGAAAGACAGCAAGACATCTTACCTTCTTTGAAATGCTTGGAAACTTTTCCTTTGGAGATTATTTTAAGCATGAGGCAATTGCCTGGTCTTGGGAGTTCCTTACCAAAGTGGTAGGTATGGAGCCGGAACGTTTATATCCATCTATTTATGGAGAAGACGAAGAAGCATTTGAAATCTGGACAAAGGAAATCGGAGTACCGGCTGAGAAAATCACACGTTTCTATCGTGATGAAAACGGAGAGTGTGATAACTTCTGGGAGCATGGTGCAGGCCCTTGTGGTCCATGTTCCGAGATTTATTATGACCGTGGAGAAAAATACGGCTGTGGTAGTCCGGATTGTAAAGTTGGTTGCGAATGTGACCGTTTCATGGAAGTTTGGAATAACGTATTTACTCAGTTTAATGGTGATGGTCATGGACATTATGAAGAACTTGCAAATAAAAATATTGATACCGGTATGGGATTGGAACGTCTTGCAGTAGTAGTACAGGATGTTGGTTCTGTTTTTGATATTGATACGATGAAGGCAATTCGTGATAAAGTCTGTGCAATCAGTGGCAAGGCTTATCAGGTAGACGCAATGGATGATGTTTCCATTCGTTTGATTACAGATCATATTCGTTCTACTACCTTTATGATTTCTGACGGAATTATGCCATCCAATGAAGGAAGAGGATATGTACTGCGTCGTTTGATTCGTCGTGCAGCACGTCACGGAAGATTATTGGGCATTAATGGTAAATTCTTAGCAGACTTAAGTGCAACAGTTATCGCAGAAAGTAAGGACGGATATCCAGAGTTAGAAGAAAAGAAAGAGTTTATTTTCAAGGTATTATCTCAGGAAGAAGAAAAGTTTGACAAGACCATTGATCAGGGACTTTCCATTCTCTCTGAAATGCAGGAAGAATTGAAAAAGACAGGAGCAAAAGTGCTGTCAGGAGAAAATGCATTTAAGCTCTATGATACTTATGGATTCCCTATGGATTTAACACAGGAAATCTTAGAAGAACAAGGATTTACCATTGATGAAGAAGGTTTCCAAAAGTGCATGGACGAGCAGAGAAATAAAGCAAGAAGTGCAAGAAAAGAAACCAACTACATGGGAGCAGATGCAACGGTTTACGATGAAATCGATACAGCAATCACTTCCGAGTTTGTAGGCTATGATAGATTAACACATACTTCTAAAATCAGTGTACTTACAACTGAAACAGAGTTGACAGAGGCTTTATCTGACGGAGATAAGGGAACCATTATTGTAGATGAGACACCATTCTATGCTACCATGGGTGGTCAGAATGCCGATACAGGTGTGATTCGTGCCGGAGAAAGCGAATTTAAGGTAGAAGATACCATTCATTTGCGTGGTGGAAGAATCGGACATGTTGGAACTGTAACTAAGGGAATGTTTAAAGTAGGAGATAGTGTAGAACTTTCCGTAGATGCAGAAAAACGTGCTTTGATTGGAAGAAACCACAGTGCAACACATTTACTTCAGCGTGCTCTTCGTGAAGTATTGGGAAGTCATGTAGAACAGCATGGTTCTGATGTAAACGAAGACAGATTGCGTTTCGACTTTTCACATTTTGCAGCAGTGACTCCAGAAGAAATTGCACAGGTAGAAAAGATTGTAAATGCCAAGATTGCAGAGGCTATTCCGGTTGTTACAGAGGTTATGTCCTTAGAGGAAGCGAAGAAAACAGGAGCAATGGCACTGTTTGGTGAAAAATACGGAGAAAGTGTTCGCGTTGTAAAAATGGGTGATTTCTCCATAGAACTTTGTGGTGGTACTCATGTGGCAAATACAGGAAGTATCGGAGCATTTAAGATTATTTCTGAGTCCGGTGTAGCAGCAGGTGTAAGACGTATTGAAGCTTTAACTTCAAAAGCTGTATTTGAATATTATGACAAATTAGAAGAAACAATAAATGAAGCAGCTAAGATTGCTAAGACGAATCCGGCAGGATTGGTAGAAAAATTAGAGCATTTAGTAGCAGAAATGAAAGAACTTCAAAGCGAAAATGAATCCTTAAAGAGCAAGGTTGCAAAAGATGCACTTGGTGATGTTATGAATCAGGTTGTAGAAGTAAATGGTGTAAAACTTCTTGCTGCAAGTGTATCTGGTGTAGATATGAATGGACTGCGTGATTTGGGTGACCAGTTAAAAGAAAAACTTGGCGAGGGTGTTGTTGTATTAGCATCTGATTTAGAAGGAAAAGTAAATCTGGTAGCTATGGCAACAGATGACGCTATGAAGAAAGGTGCTCATGCAGGTAACTTAATCAAAGCCATTGCAGGAAAAGTCGGTGGTGGCGGCGGTGGACGTCCAAACATGGCACAGGCTGGAGGTAAGAATCCGGCAGGTATTCCGGACGCTATTGCTGAGGCAAAAGTAGCATTAGAAGGACAGATAAAATAATTTCCGAAATATTTTTATGAAAGGTATTGACTTACGGGAAATATCTGCTAAAATAATTGTTAGTGCAATAAAATATTACCCAAACAGTTGAATATGCACAATACGCAACTGGAGGGAGGTTAGGTGTGAGACTATGTCAAATGTAATCGTTAAAGAAAACGAAACTTTGGATAGCGCTTTACGCAGATTTAAAAGAAACTGTGCGAAAGCAGGGATTCAGCAGGAAATTCGTAAGAGAGAACATTACGAAAAACCAAGCGTAAGACGTAAGAAAAAATCCGAAGCAGCTAGAAAGCGTAAATATAATTAATTGTGTAAAAAGACCATCACAGGAATGTGGTGGTCTTTTTTATGCAATAGGAATTGCATAAAAAATGCTCCGCTAAGGATATATCATTTCATTAACAAAATTTTCTTTTCAAATCTCAGGAATATTCTTTCTAAAATTCTCATATATATGAAATCAGGTGTAGGGAAGGAGGACAACTTATGGAGGAAATAATCAATGTATTTCCAAAACCACTTCAACATTTGTGTAAGAAAAGTTTTCAAAAGGAAATAGAACCGGAAGAAATAAGGCTTCGGATAGGACAGCCCGTGATGATAATTGGAAAAGCCCAGGAGTATTTCTGGAATGTGGAAATGAATGTGCTGGAAACGCGGGAAAAAGAAGCCTATCGTTGGAAGGAAGAAGATATGCGAGAAACGCTTTCTCATATGAGTCAGTATTCCATGTATGCCTTAGAAGAAGAAATTCGAAGAGGATTTTTTACCATGGAGGGAGGACATCGTGTTGGAATTGTAGGAAAAACCGTATGTGAACAGGGAAAAATCACAGCCATGCGTAACATCAGTGGTCTGAATATACGAGTTGCACGAGAAAAACCAGGTTGTGCAAAAAAGATACTTTCCTATATGAGAAAGGGAGAAGAGATACATAATACATTGATTTTGTCGCCACCGGGAATTGGAAAGACCACAATGTTACGAGATTGTATTCGAACCTTGTCAAACGGTGATGAAAAAATAGCGGGGAAAAAAGTAGGAGTAGTAGATGAGCGAAGTGAGATAGCAGCGTCTTTTCAGGGAATTCCTCAAAACGATTTGGGAATTCGCACCGATGTATTGGATTGTTGTCCAAAGGCAGAGGGAATGCGGTTATTGCTGCGCAGTATGTCTCCGCAGATTATCGCGGTAGATGAATTGGGAGGACAGGAAGATTATCAGGCAGTAGAGGAAGTATTGCATTGTGGGTGTAGAATCCTTGGAACTATGCATGTAGGAAGTATCGATGAGTTAAAAGAAAAAGTATATTTATCCGAGTGGTTAAAAAGAGGAGTTTTTGAACGATTTGTATTTTTAAAAAGAACTTTAGAAGGGGAACGGGAATTTGAAGTATATGATGAGGCGTTGAGACAACTATGTTAAAAATTGCAGGTGGAATCATTGTGCTTGTGGCAGCTGCCTTTTACGGGTGGCGGTTATCCATGGAGCAACAGGAACATTTAGAACAGTTATTGGCAATGAAAGAAATGTTTTTAATGTTAGAAGGGGAGATTTCTTATACAAAAACACCTCTTAGAGAAGCATTTGTACGCATTGCAACTCAAAACAAAGAGCCCTTTGCAGGATTTTTAAAGAAGGCAGCAGAAGGTCTTTTAGAAAATCGAAAAAGTATGGGAGACTATTGGAGAAGTCTGGTAGAACAAGAAAAAAATCGATTTTTATTTTCCAAAGAAGAACGGGAATTATTAAAAAGAGCAGGAGAAAATTTTGGGTATCTGGATGGACAGATGCAGTTGAAAAATTTGGAGTTATATATTGGACAGGCAGAAGTGATGATAGAGCAGTTTCAAAAGGAGTTAAAAGAGAAACAGAAACTTGCCCAGACATTAAGTGTGATGTGCGGGTTATTTGTGATTATTCTGCTGTTATAGACACGGAGGAACAATGAGTATCAGTTTAATCTTTAAAATTGCGGCAGTAGGAATTTTAGTTACCGTACTAAGTCAGGTATTAAAACATAGTGGGCGGGAAGAACATGCATTTCTTACCAGTCTGGCAGGACTTTTGATTGTATTATTTTGGATTGTGCCCTACATATATGATTTATTTGAAACTATGAAAAATCTTTTCGCATTGTAGCACTAGGGAGGCAAAATGGACATTATAAAAATTGCAGCCCTTGGGCTTGCAGGAACTTTGCTTGGAATTATGTTAAAAGGGCAGAAAAAAGAATATGAGTTATTTATTTCCATGGGAGCCTGTCTGTGTATTTTTTATTTTATTGTTACGAAGTTGGAAATTGTGCTATCCGTAATAAATCAGATGCAAAACTATGTAAAAATCGATGCAGGGTATGTAGGACTTCTTTTCAAAATGATAGGAATTACATATATCGCAGAGTTTTCGGCAAATTTGTGTAAAGATGCAGGGTATCAGGCAGTTGCAGGTCAGATAGAAATGTTTGGAAAACTATCCATATTAGCAATTAGTATGCCGGTATTGTTGGTGTTATTAGAAACCGTAGGAGAATTTTTGACGTGAAAAGATGGATGCTGGGATTAGGATTGGTGGTATTGTTAGGTGGGAATTCCATACAGGCATATGCAATGGAAGAAGACCAGGAAGAAGCTCTCACAGAGTCGGTATCAGAAGATGATACCATAGAGGAATATTTAGAACAGTTAGATTTTGATGAAGTGGATAGCATGTTAGCAGAAAAGGGAACCGGAATTACATTTGAGGGATTGGTACAAAGCATTATAGATGGAGAAGAAATAGATAAAGGAGAATTGCTAAAGAAGTTTCTGACGGTAATATTTGAAGAAGTTTTGGCATTTCGATATGACCTGTTGCAGATGATTCTGCTGTGTGTGGTATTTTCCATTCTTTATAATTTTACCAATATATTTGAAAATCCGGCAGTAACAGAGATTAGTTTTTACATGGTATATATGTTGCTTTTGGTGCTCTTATTAAAATCCTTTTTCGTTCTAAAAGATGTGGTTTTGGTGGTGTTAGAGGACATGCTGGTATTTTTAAAATTATTAGTCCCCACCTTTTCCCTAAGTATGGTGTTTTCCGGACAAATGACAATCGGAACGGCATTTTACGAGCTTACTTTTTTTGTAATATATGCAATTGAATGGCTGATGAATAATTTAGTTGTTCCGGCGATACAGATATATGTAATAGTAGAAATGATGAATTATCTCACGGAGGAAGAAATGCTGTCAAAACTGACAGAGCTTATCAAAGAGGGAATAGAATGGCTGTTAAAGCTGGTATTTACCATGGTTGTAGGGATTAACGTGGTACAAAATCTCTTAACGCCGGTAATTGATAGTTTTAAGTCTAACCTGATATCCAGAACAGCCGGAATGATACCGGGATTGGGAACTTCCATTAATGCAGTTACAGAAATCATGGTTGGAAGTGGAATTGTAATAAAAAACGGAGTAGGAGTGGCAGCCATATTAATATTGTTGGTATTGTGTGCAGGACCGGTGATAAAAGTATGGGTAATGACATTTTTGTATCGTATGGTTGCTGCGGTTATGCAGCCCATTGCAGATAAACGAATGTTAGGTTGTATTAGTGGTGCAGGCGAAGGGGGAAGATTGCTTGGAAGAGTAACGGTAACAACCGTTGTAATGTTTTTAGTAACCATAGCAATGGTAACGGCAGCTACTACATTTCGGTGAGTCGTAACACGTTAACTTACATAGCAGAAATAGGAAAGGAGCAACATATGGAGGTAGTATACGGTTGGGTAAAAAATTTAGTTTGCTTTTACATCTTTATAACGGCAGTACTACATTTGTTGCCAAAAGAAAGCTATCGAAAATATGTTCGATTCTTTACGGGACTGTTATTAGCAATATTGGTACTGACTCCGGTACTTTCCTTGTTTGGAAATCGTGAGAATCTTTATGAAAAAATAGAACAGATGGGATTTTTTCAGGAAATGGAGAATCTGAAACTGGATACCGCATATCTGGAGACATCCCAACAGAAAATTTATCAGGAGGAATATGAAAAGGCAATTTGTATGGATATAGAACAGATGGGAAAAAGACAGGAATTACAGGCGAAAAAGGTGGAGGTAGGTCTTACGGAAGAATGTCTGGTAAAACATATTTATATAGAAACCGCATTTATATCTGAGGATTCTGCCAAACAAAAAGCAGCGTTTGCAAAAGGTGCAGAATACCCACAGGTGTATGAATTGCAAAAAGAACTGGCGAAGTTTTATCAGGTTGATGAAGAAGAAATAGAGATTGTAGTAAAAGAATAGAGGTGGAAGGATGAAGTGGGAAAAGTGGAAGAAAATTCCAAAAAATCAAATATTAATCGGGGGATTGGTGGGAATATTATTACTGGTAATTGCCATTCCCATAGACGGTGGAAAGAAAAAAACGCAGGAAATATCCACGCAGCAGACCATGACAGAGGGAGAATCACAGGAAGGAGTTTACGAAAAAAAGTTAGAACGTAGATTGACCGAAGTGTTAGAAAAAATAGATGGTGTGGGAAAGGTAGAAGTAATGATTACACTGAAAGACAATGGAGAAAGTGTAGTAGAAAAGGATGTAACCACCGGTAGTCAGAATACGCAGGAGGGAGAAGGGAGTTCTGCACGAAATACGGCAGAGAATCAGTCGCAGGAAGAAACTGTGTTTTCAGGGCAACAGGGAAGTGGGCAGCAACCCTTTATTTCAAAAGAAGTAACCCCACAAATCGAAGGAATTCTGGTAGTGGCAGAAGGAGGTGGAAATTCCGTTGTGATAAAAAATATTTCAGATGCAGTTTTAGCATTATTTCCAGTAGAAGCACATAAAATTAAGGTAGTTAAGATGAATCTTTAGGAGGGTGTTGTTTTGAAAAACATATTCAGGAAAAATCAGATTATTATTACAGCTCTGGCAATGATGATTGCAGTAGCAGGGTATTTGCAGTATACCGGAAGTCAGAGTGATGATAAGATTGCAAAAGAAGCAAGTGCGGATTTAAGTGATACTACATATGAGATTTCTGACGAAGAATTTAGTGCAGATAATATCTTTACAGACACAGAAACAGGAGAAGAAACCGCGGCGCAGACAGAGGCGGCAGCACAGCCACAGGCAGAAACCCAGACGGAAGAAGCACCGTTAGGAATCCAGACCGGAGAAGACATTGCAGCTCAGAATGCAAAGGAAAAAGAGGCAGTAGAAAATCCGGGAGAAGCAGTACTTACAAGCAATACAGTGGAAAATGTAAATTTTGCGGCAGAAGTAAAATTAAATCGTGAGCAAATGCGTTCACAGAATAAGGCTACTTTATTAGAGGTAATCAATAATACTAATATTTCACAGGAACAAAAGCAAAATGCCATTGATGCAATGGTTGCCATTACAGATATTTCAGAACGGGAAAATGCGGCAGAAATGCTGTTAGAGGCAAAAGGATTTACAGATGTTGTGGTAAGTATTACCGATGATAATGCAGATGTGGTTCTGAATATGGGAGAGGTGACAGATGCAAAACGTGCACAGATTGAGGATATTGTAAAACGTAAGACAAATGTGAATCCGGAAAATATTATTATTACACCAATACAGGGAGGTACATCTGGTACAGTAACACAAGAATAGCTAAAAGAGAAATAAAATGTTTGATAGGAAGGTTATGCAAGAGAAAAGCGCGAAAGAGTCCGGTGATGCGGACTCTTTATTCTATTGTAATATCATAGGATAAAAAAGCCGGGGTTGAGAAGTAATAGTGGTATTGGTATAATTAGAATGAAAAGTACAAGGAGAAAATGTTTATGGGAAAGACAGAAAAAAACGAGAAAAAGATAAAAAAGTATTCAATATCAGGTTTAAGTATCGGAGTATGTATGGGGATTGCTTATGGAATTGTTTTTCATAACCTGGCATTGGGGCTTGGAATCGGTTTGTGTTTTGGCTCTACATTTGGTGCTGTAACACAAAAGAAAAAAGATAGCGAAGAAAATACGAAAAAGAAAAAATAAAAGCGAGGAAGATACAAAGTGGTAAAGATAGACTTAATTACCGGCTTTTTAGGAGCAGGGAAAACAACATTTATTAAAAAGTATGCTCAATATTTATTAGATAAGGGAATGCAGATTGGAATTTTAGAGAACGATTTTGGCGCAGTAAACGTGGACATGATGTTACTGCAAAATCTCATGGGAGATAATTGTGAATTAGAAATGATTTCGGGCGGATGTGACAAAGAGACACACAGAAGACGTTTTCGTACAAAATTGATTTCCATGGGAATGTGTGGATATGACCGAGTGATTGTAGAGCCATCCGGCATTTTTGATATGGATGAATTTTTTGACGTACTTCGTGATGAACCATTGGAACAATGGTATGAGATTGGTAACGTAATTACCATTGTAGATGCAAAATTGGAAGAAGAGATGTCAGAGGAAGCAAATTATCTTTTGGCATCGGAAGCCGCATATGCCGGACGTATTATCTTAAGTCACGCAGATGAAGTCACAGAAGAACAAAAGAGTCATACCATACAGCATTTAAACAAAGCATTGGAACAGATACAATGCAAAAGAAGATTAGAAAAAGAAATTTTGTGTAAAAGTTTGCCAAATCTTTCACAAGCGGATTTTGAAGAATTATTGAACTGCGGGTATGTAATGGAAAATTATCGGAAAATGGATATGGAGGAACAAAAAGGTTTTGATTCTTTGTATTTTATGAATGAAAACGTGACGGAAGATAACATTCAAGAGATTGTAAAGAAAATAATGGATGATTCCGAATGTGGTTCTGTTTTCCGTGTAAAAGGCTTTGTAAAAAATGCAGAAGATAAGTGGTTACAACTGAATGCAACGCATAATGGAATTACTATGCAGCCCATTGAAGTAGGACAAGAGGTATTGATTGTAATTGGTGAAAAATTGCAGGAAGATAAAATTAAAAGTTATGTAGAACAAAAATAAGATAGTGAGTGATATAATAATTATATAGTTAAAAAAGACAAAAAATAAAGGAGATATAGTATGATTCGACATATTTTATTTTGGAAGTATACAGAAAAGGTAAAAGGGGAACAGAAAGAAAAAGAAGCACTTGAATTTTTGCAGAATTCAGTGGCAACAATGGAAGGGAAAATTGATGGATTGTTGCATGCGGAAATTGGAAACAATATTGCAGGCGGGGAATATGATTTGGTATTTTATGCAGAACTTCAGAATGAGGCTGCATTAAAGACATTTCAAAACCATCCATTACATGTGGCACATCGTGAACGATGCAAGGATATTGTAACAGACCGGCTTTGCGGAGATTTAAAGACAGAGAAAGAGAAATAAAAAGAGAAGCAATATTAAAAATATAAAGTGGGAATAAATAAAGGAAAAGGCTTGCATAGAAAATAAAAAGCTATTATGCTGAAAGTAAGTAAATATAGGAGGTGCTGTGCTATGAAAAGGGTTTTTTTAATTGTATTAGACAGTGTTGGAATCGGAGAAATGCCAGATGCAGCAGCATTTGGAGATGAGGGAAGCAATACCTTGAAGGCAGCTTCTACCAGTCAATATTTTTCTATGCCTAATATGAGAAAATTGGGGCTATTTAATATTGATGGAGTAGAAATTGGAGCAAAGGAAGAATATCCTACGGGGGCTTTTGCAAGAATGACAGAACAGTCTATGGGAAAAGACACTACGATTGGACACTGGGAGATTGCAGGTATTATTTCGGAATCTCCGTTGCCTACCTATCCAAAAGGATTTCCTAAGGGAATTATTGAGGAATTTTCTCGAAAAACAGGACGTGGAGTATTGTGCAATAAACCATATTCCGGAACAGAGGTTATCAAAGATTACGGAGAACAACATATGAAAACCGGAGATTTAATTGTATATACTTCGGCAGACTCCGTATTTCAGGTGGCAGCCCATGAAGATGTTGTACCGGTAGAAAAATTATACGAATATTGCCAGATAGCCAGAGATATGCTGGTAGGAAAAAATGGAGTAGGAAGAGTAATAGCTCGTCCCTTCGAGGGAAAACCGGGAGCCTTTGTGCGAACGGTAAGACGTCATGATTTTTCGTTAGTTCCTCCCAAAGTAACCATGCTGGATCAGATAAAAGATGCTGGATATGAAGTATTAGGTGTTGGAAAAATATTTGATATTTTTGCAGGAAAAAGTATTACAGATTATGTGAGAACTACAGGAAATCTGGATGGCATTGATAAGACACTTGACTATATGGACAGAGATTTTGAAGGACTTTGTTTTGTAAATCTGGTAGATTATGATATGCTTTACGGACATCGTAACGATGTGGAGGGATATGCAAAGGCACTAACGTATTTTGATGAACGGTTACCTGAAATTCTCGGTAAAATGCGTGAAGAAGATATCCTCATGATTACGGCAGACCATGGATGTGACCCATCCACACCATCCACCGACCATTCCAGAGAGTATACTCCATTAGTGATGTATGGAAAGAACATTCCGGCAGGTGGTAATTTTGGAACACGGCGGACTTTTTCCGATATTGGTGCAACAATATTAGAATATTTTGGCATAAAAAAGAAAATTTCCGGGGAAACGCTTCTTAAATTTTAGAAAAAAAGAGGAATTATTGTAAGATTTTGTGATTTTACAGTAATTCCTTTTTTTAATGAAAAAAACTTAGCAGTTTATTAGCAATAGAATGGGAAAAAATTATAGGCAATTCTTTCAAAAAAATTTTTTTTTTGAAGAGAAATTTCCTAAAAAAACAGAAATTTAGTAAAAGGTCATAAAAAGAAAAAAAAGCAATATGCAATTGTTACAAAAAAGTAAAAAAATAATAAAGAAACAGTGTTAGTGATTCACAAAAAAATGGAGTATTTTGGTAAACTTTGAGGCTCAAAACAAAGATTGACATTATTTTAACATGGGATTAAATTAGATAAAGAAATTACTGTGGCAGTGTGAGTTTGCACGGATACCGTCAACCGTCAGAACTGCCGGCAGGTGGAAAGGAAGTGAATAGAATGGATGCTTTCGTAGAGTCACTATTAGAGGAGTTAAACTGTGAAACAGTTTTTACCATCCCCCTATTTGGTGGAATTCCCGTATCTGAAGCAGTGGTAGTTACCTGGTTTATTATGGCAGGGCTTACTGTTGCCGCCTTTTTACTCACCAGAAATCTGCGAGTGGAACAACCGGGACGAAGGCAGCTGATTGTAGAAACAGCCGTGGAAGGAATCTACGGATTCTTTGAAGACACCATGGGAGGACTTGGAAAGGAATATATTCCATATTTAAGTGCTGTTGCTATCTACATAGGAATTTCGAATCTGATAGGATTAATCGGGTTCAAACCTCCCACCAAGGACTTGAATATTACCGCTGCACTGGCAATTATGAGTATTGTTTTAATTGAAATTGCCGGCGTACGCAAGAAGGGTATGAAGGGATGGCTTAAGAGTTTTGCAGAACCAGTACCAATTATTCTTCCTATTAATATTCTGGAAGTATTTATCAGACCATTGTCATTATGTATGCGACTATTCGGAAATGTATTAGGTGCATTCGTAGTTATGGAACTGATAAAGTTATTAGTACCAGTTGTGGTACCAGTGGCGTTCAGCTGCTATTTTGATATTTTTGACGGTTTAATACAAGCATATGTGTTTGTATTCCTTACATCATTATTTATTAAAGAAGCTATTGAAGAATAAGAAGAAAAGGAGTGTATTACTATGAATACAATTATCGCTATTGGAGCAGGAATCGCAGTTTTAACAGGAATCGGAGCAGGAATCGGAATCGGTGTTGCAACCGCTAAAGCAACAGATGCTATTGCAAGACAGCCAGAAGCAGAAGGTAAGATTAGTAAAGCATTATTATTAGGATGTGCACTTGCAGAAGCAACCGCTATTTACGGTTTCGTTATCGCATTACTTATTATCATGTTCTTAAAATAATAACAGGAAAACAATAAGAAAGGCGGCGGTAACATGTTAAGTTTAGACGTTTGGAATCTGCTGTTTACGGTAATCAACGTACTGGTATTGTACCTGTTAATGAAGAAGCTTTTATTTAAGCCTGTACTGGCAGTGCTAGAGAAGCGAAAAGAAATGATTGCAGCTAACATGGAAGAAGCAAGAAAGAGTCAGCAGGAAGCAGAAGAACTGAAGGCTGATTATGAAGAAAAACTTTCTGTGGCAAAAGAAGAAGCACAGAATATTGTTCATAACGCAAGAGAATTGGCAGAACAGGAAAGAACAGGCATTTTAGAGAAGACCAGAGCTGAGTCAGAGCAGATGATAGAAAAAGCCAAGGCTGCCATTTTGTCAGAGCAAGAGCAGGCACAGCAGGAAGCAAAAGAAGAGATTGCCAAACTTGCGGTATTAGCTGCAAGAAAAATTATAGAAGCAGGTGATGCCCATGACACAGACAGCTATTAATTATGCGAAGGCACTTCATGAATTAAATATCAGCAGAGAGAGTATGCAGACGATAAAAGCAATTATCGAAGCAGTTCCGGCTGTATGTGAAGTGTTAGAAGCCCCGGTTGTCCCAAAGGAAGAAAAACGTCGTGTGGCAGACCGGATTTTCCCGGAAGAGACGAGATCCTTTGTAAAACTTTTATGTGATTATGACCGGGCAGATCAGCTTGCAAATATCTGTGAGGCATATGAGATAGAATACAGACGTATTCATCATATTTTAAAGGCTGAAATATATTCAGCAAAGCCTCTGGGTGATGAAAAGAAACAGGAAATTGAAAAGTTTTTACAGAAGCAATATCCAGATATGACTTATCAATTATCCTACGATATTGAGAAAAAACTGATGGGTGGAACCAAAATCGTAGCCGGAAATATGGAATACGATAATAGCTACGAAGGACGTCTGCATCAGTTGGAATTAAAATTAACCGGGAGGTGAAAGCGGTGAGTGCAATCAGCGCATCAGATATTATTTCCATTTTAAAAAGCGAAATCGAGCACTATGACTGGGAAAAAGAAGGTCAGGAAACAGGTGAAGTTATCTGGGTAGGTGACGGAATTGCAACTGTATACGGAATCGATCATGCTGTATATGGTGAAATCGTCGTTTTTGAGAATGGATTAAAAGGTATGGTACAGGATATTAGAAGAAATGAAATCGGATGTATTCTGTTCGGAAAAGATACCGGAATTAAAGAAGGAACAAAAGTTGTTCGAACAAAGAAAAAGGCAGGTATTCCAGTAGGTGATGCCTATGTGGGAAGAATTATTAACGCTCTTGGAGAACCGATTGATGGAAAAGGAGAAATCAAGGCAGAGGACTATCGTCCAATCGAAGAAGATGCTCCTGGAATTCTTGATCGTAAATCCGTAAATACACCAATGGAAACAGGAATTCTTGCAATTGATTCTATGTTCCCAATCGGACGTGGACAGCGTGAATTAATCATTGGAGACAGACAGACAGGTAAGACTGCAATTGCAACAGATACCATTTTGAACCAGAAGGGAAAAGATGTTATCTGTGTATATGTAGCTATCGGTCAGAAAGCTTCCAGTGTTGCAAAGTTAGTATCCACATTACAGCAGCATGATGCAATGGATTATACAATTGTATTATCATCAACAGCAAGTGATCCGGCATCATTACAGTATATTGCACCATATGCAGGTACTGCATTAGCAGAGTACTTTATGTATAAGGGAAAAGATGTATTAATCGTATATGATGATTTATCCAAACATGCGGTAGCATACCGTGCATTATCTCTGTTATTAGAGCGTTCTCCAGGACGTGAGGCATATCCGGGAGATGTATTCTATCTTCATTCCAGATTGTTAGAGCGTTCCAGCCGTTTGAGTGATGAATTAGGCGGAGGTTCTATTACCGCATTACCGATCATTGAAACACAGGCAGGAGACTTATCTGCATATATTCCAACAAACGTAATTTCTATCACAGATGGACAGATTTTCTTAGAGAGTGATTTGTTCTTCTCTGGTATGAGACCGGCGGTAAACGTAGGACTTTCCGTATCTCGTGTTGGTGGAGCAGCGCAGACAAAGGCAATGAAGAAGGCAACCGGAAGTATCCGTATCGACTTGGCACAGTTCCGTGAAATGGAAGTGTTTACACAGTTTAGTTCTGATTTGGACGAAAGTACAAAGGAACAGTTAGCACACGGAAATGTTTTGATGGAATTATTAAAGCAGCCATTGTGTCATCCAATGAGTATGCCGGAGCAGGTAATTACACTTTGTGCAGCAAATAACGGAGTTTTCGATAAGGTTCCTGTACCGAAAGTAAAAGAAGCACAGATGAATCTGTTAGCACATATGGCAGATGCGCATCCGGAATTGGTAAAAGAAATTGAAGAGCAAAAAGTGCTTAATGATGAGACAGCAGACAAGATTGTAGCAGCTGCAAAGGAATATGTGCAGACAGCAGTAATGTAAGGATGGTGAGGAAAAATGGCTAATACAAAGGAAATCCAGAGCCGAATGAAGAGTATTCAGGATACGATGAAGATTACCAATGCCATGTATATGATTTCCTCTTCCAAATTGAAAAAATCAAAAAAGAGTTTGGAAGATACAGAGCCGTACTTTTACACACTGCAATCAACCATGAGCCGTATTCTGAGACATATTCCGGACATAAAAAGCATTTATTTTGACCAACGTGAAAATAAAAGCCCAAGTGAGCGGCATACAGGATATATTGTTGTTACTGCCGATAAGGGAATGGCAGGTGCTTATAACCATAATGTATTAAAAGTGGCAGAAGAGCATTTGCAGCAAAGTGATAATCCGGTATTGTTTGTATTAGGAGAATTAGGAAGACAATACTTTGAACATAAAAAATTTCCCATTGAAGAGCAGTTTCATTATACCGTACAGAATCCAACATTAAATCGTGCAAGAAATATTGCAGAGACGATATTAGAATGGTATAGTCAGGAAAAATTAGATGAAGTGTATATTATTTATACCAGAATGGTAAATGCAGTTCAGGCTGAGGCAGAAGTATTACAGCTTCTTCCGTTAAAGAAGGCGGATTTTAGTAGCCAGTCAATACCAATTGGTGTTAAAATGGAAGAATTAGCATTATTACCTACACCGGAAGCGGTTATGAATCGAATTGTACCGGACTATATTGTAGGATTTATATATGGTGCATTGGTAGAATCTTATTCCAGTGAGCAGAATTCAAGAATGATGGCAATGCAGGCGGCTACGGATAGCGCGAAAGACATGTTAAAGGAATTGGATATATTGTATAACCGAGCAAGGCAGGCAGCAATTACACAGGAAATTACAGTGGTAATTGCC
Organism: Clostridiales bacterium; assembly: GCA_012519695.1. Classification (GTDB taxonomy): domain Bacteria; phylum Bacillota; class Clostridia; order Lachnospirales; family Lachnospiraceae; genus Petralouisia. Next base: position 32,439 of record JAAYPT010000107.1, read on the forward strand.
GGAGCTAAAGCTCAGAAGAAAAAGAAAGAACAAGGTGGAAAGTAAGGAGGTCAGATACATGGAACAGGGCAGAATTGTCCAGGTCATGGGACCTGTAGTTGACGTAGAGTTTGAAAATTGTGAACTTCCGGAAATCAAAGATGCATTGGAAGTAGACAACGATGGAAAACGTTGCGTCATGGAAGTAGCACAACATATTGGAAATAATACCGTACGTTGTATTATGCTGGCTTCCAGTGAAGGACTGCATAAAGATATGGTAGTAACTGCAACAGGAAGCGGTATCAAAGTTCCGGTTGGAGAAAAGACATTAGGACGTTTATTTAACGTATTAGGTGATACATTGGATAAGGGAGAGTCTCTGGAACAGGAGCCACACTGGGTTATCCATAGAGATCCACCTACTTTTGAGGAGCAGAGTCCGGTTGTTGAAATGTTAGAAACAGGAATTAAGGTTATTGACCTTTTAGCTCCATATGCAAAAGGTGGTAAAATCGGTTTGTTCGGTGGTGCCGGAGTAGGTAAAACCGTATTGATTCAGGAGCTGATTCATAACATAGCTACAGAACATGGTGGATATTCTATTTTTACCGGAGTTGGAGAGCGTTCCCGTGAAGGTAATGATTTGTGGTCTGAAATGAGCGAATCAGGCGTATTAGAGAAAACAGCATTAGTGTTTGGACAGATGAATGAGCCACCTGGAGCTCGTATGCGTGTGGCAGAAACCGGACTTACTATGGCAGAATATTTCCGTGATGAAAAACATCAGAACGTGTTATTGTTTATTGATAATATTTTCCGTTTTACACAGGCAGGTTCTGAAGTATCTGCATTGTTAGGACGTATGCCTTCCGCAGTAGGATATCAGCCAACACTGGCAACAGAAATGGGTGAGTTACAGGAACGTATCGCATCTACAAAGAATGGTTCTGTTACCTCTGTACAGGCAGTATATGTACCAGCCGATGACTTAACTGACCCGGCACCTGCAACTACATTCGCACATTTGGATGCAACTACCGTATTATCCAGAAAGATTGTAGAACAGGGTATTTATCCGGCAGTTGACCCATTGGAGTCAAACTCCCGTATTTTGGAGGCTGATGTAGTTGGTGAAGAACATTACCAGACAGCCAGAAGAGTACAGGAAGTATTACAGAAATACAAAGAATTACAGGATATTATCGCAATTCTTGGTATGGAAGAATTATCAGAAGAAGATAAACTTACGGTATATCGTGCAAGAAAGGTACAGAAGTTCTTATCACAGCCATTTAGTGTTGCAGAGAACTTTACCGGAATTTCAGGAAAATATGTACCGGTACAGGAGACAATCCGTGGATTTAAAGCCATTTTGGATGGTGAAATGGATGAGTATCCGGAAAATGCATTTTTCAATGTAGGAACCATTGACGAAGTAAAAGAAAAGGCAGAGCGTATGAAAGAATCCGCCGGAGAATAGGAGTGGTTTCATGAATACATTTTTTTTAAAAGTGATTGCGGCAGACCATACTTTTTTCCAAGGAAAATGCCAGTCATTGATTGTACCTGCCATTGATGGTGAAAAAGGAATACTTCCACACCATGAAGATATGGTAATCGCGGTAAACGAAGGTGAGATTCGTGTAACAGCAGAAGATGGTACCGTACATATTGGTATTGTAGGTATGGGATTTGTACAGATTATCAATAACCGTGTCACACTGTTAGTAGAAACGGCAGAAAGACCGGAAGAAATTGATGCACGAAGAGCAAAAGAAGCTCAGGAACGAGCTATGGAGCAGATGCGTCAGAAACAGAGTATACAAGAGTTTCATCATTCCCAGGCATCTCTTGCAAGAGCAATGTCAAGATTGAAGGCAACCAGCAAGTATAATCAGTAAGAAAAAACTACTGTAATTAAGTGGAATCACTTATTGCAGTAGTTTTTCTATTATATAATAGTGAAAGGGATTGCAATTTTTCCATAAGGAAATTATAATGATAAATAGTGTTCCTAGAAGATAGGAAGAGGATAAAGGAGAATTATAATGGCAAAAGAATTATTAAAAAGAGAACAGGTAGCAGTAGAAGATACCTGGGCAGTAGAAGATATTTATGCAACAGAGGAAGCATTTTTAGCAGATGCAGATAGTGTAGAAAAGAAACTGAAGGAAGAACTTACCAAGTATGATGAAAAGTATTTAAATGAGAGTGGTGCACATCTGTTAGAATATTATAAGAATTTAGAAGAGGTTATGCTGATTTTAGATAAGGTATTAAATTATTCTGAAAGAAATGCAGATGTAGATACTTCAAATACTCATTATCAGGCATTAAGAGGTAAAGCAGAAAATCTGTACTATAAATTAGCAGAAGTAACTGCTACGATTGGAAGTTATATTGTAGCAATGGATGCTGCAAAGATAAATCAGTATTTTAAAGAAGTACCGGAGTTAGAAGAATATAGAGTAAGCATTGCGGATTTAAGAAGATTAAAACCACATATGCTATCTTCAGAAGCAGAAGCTTTGTTAGCAGCATCTAACGACATGGGAAGTGCAGTAGATAAAGTATATAGCTTATTGGAAAATGCAGATTTTGAAAATCCAACAGTAAAAGACGAAAACGGGGAAATGGTGAAGGTAAGCAGCGGAAGATTTGTTCCAATGTTAGAGAGTAAGGACGTGCGTGTTCGCCGTGAGACATTCCAGGCATATTATGCAAGATATGAACAGTACAAGAATACATTTGCATCCTTATATGAAGGAAAAGCAAAGGCTAACTTTTTCTATGCAAAAGCAAGAAAATACAGTTCTTCTATGGAAGCAGCAGTAGATGCAAACAATGTGCCAAAGGAAGTATATTACAACTTAATTGAAGCTGTAAATGAAAACATGGACTATATGCATCAGTATATGAAGCTGAGAAAGAAATTATTAGGTGTAGAAGAACTTCATATGTATGACTTATATACACCAATGGTAGAGCAGGAAGAGGAAGAAATCACTTATCCAATGGCGCAGAAGGAAATCGCAGAAGCATTACAGGTACTTGGTGATGATTATGTAAGCGTATTAAAACGTGGATTTGAAAATCGTTGGATTGATAAATATGAAAACGAAGGAAAGAGAAGCGGAGCTTATTCTGCCGGAAACTACGGAGTACATCCATATGTATTGATGAATTATCAGTATAACTTAGATTCCGAATTTACCTTGGCACATGAAATGGGACATGCGCTTCATTCGTATTATTCTTCCAAGAATAATAATATTTTTGATAGTGAGTATAAAATATTTGTGGCAGAGGTAGCATCTACCTGTAACGAAGCATTGTTAATGGATTATTTGTTAAAACGTACAAACGACAAGAAGAAAAAAGCATACTTAATCAACCATTTCTTAGAGCAGTTCCGTACAACCTTGTATCGTCAGACGATGTTTGCAGAATTTGAACTTCGTACTCATGAAATTGTAGAGCGTGGGGAAGCACTCACAGCAGAAGCTTTGAAAAAAGTATATTATGACTTAAATGTAAAATATTACGGAAATGATATTGTAGTGGATGATGAAATTGCAATTGAATGGGCAAGAATCCCACATTTTTATTACAATTTCTATGTATATCAGTATGCGACCAGTTTTTCTGCATCTATGGCACTCAGCAAGAAGATTTTAGAAGAAGGAAAACCGGCAGTAGATAAATATCTGGAATTCTTAAGTGGTGGTTGTACAAAGTCCCCAATTGAGTTATTAAAAGGTGCAGGTGTGGATATGACAACAAAGAAACCAATTAGCGAAGCACTTAAGACATTCGGTGAATTAATAAAAGAACTGGATGAAATGTATGCATAAGTAGGGAAAGAACAGTGATAAGGGAATAGAAAGCGAGGACATTTTTTTGGCAGATTTACAAAAAGAAATAGAAAAACGTAGAACGTTTGCGATTATTTCTCATCCGGATGCGGGAAAAACAACTTTAACAGAAAAGTTTTTGTTATATGGTGGAGCTATTAATTTAGCCGGTTCTGTAAAAGGAAAAGCTACAGCAAGACATGCGGTATCTGACTGGATGGAAATAGAAAAGGAGAGAGGTATTTCTGTCACCTCCTCTGTATTGCAGTTTAATTATGGCGGATACTGTATCAATATTTTGGATACTCCGGGACATCAGGACTTCTCAGAGGATACCTATCGTACCTTGATGGCAGCAGATTCTGCCGTCATGGTAATTGATGGTTCTAAGGGTGTAGAGGCACAGACCAGAAAGTTATTTAAGGTATGTGTTATGCGTCATATTCCAATTTTTACATTTATCAATAAGATGGATAGAGATGCTAACGATACCTTTGATTTGTTAGACGAGATTGAAAAAGAGCTGGGAATAGCAACTTGTCCAATTAACTGGCCAATTGGTTCCGGAAAGAATTTTAAAGGTGTGTATGATCGTAATACAAGAAAAGTAAAAATCTTTGAAGATACTTTAAAGGGAACAAAAGAAGGAACAGAACGTGACTTTGATATTGATGATCCGGCATTGGGAGAATTCGTAGGTGAAGACCAAAAAGCACAGCTTTTAGAAGAAATTGAGCTTTTGGATGGAGCAAGTGCTGAATTTGATATGGAATTAGTATCAAAGGGAGAATTATCTCCGGTGTTTTTCGGTTCTGCTTTGACAAACTTTGGTGTAGAGACATTCTTGCAGCATTTCTTACAGATGACATCTTCACCGTTGCCGAGAAAAGCAGATATTGGAGAAATTGATCCGTTTTCAGAAGAGTTCTCTGCGTTTGTATTTAAGATTCAGGCAAATATGAATAAGGCGCATCGTGACCGTATCGCATTTATGCGTATATGTTCCGGAAAGTTTGAAGCAGGGATGGAAGTAACCCATATTCAGGGTGGAAATAAAAAGATACGTTTATCTCAGCCACAGCAGATGATGGCACAGGAGCGTAAGATTGTAGAAGAAGCATATGCAGGTGATATTATTGGTGTGTTTGATCCAGGTATTTTCTCTATTGGTGACACGATTACCAATGCCAATGAAAAGTTTGCATTTGAAGGAATTCCTACATTTGCACCGGAACATTTTGCGAGAGTACGCCAGCTAGATACCATGAAGCGTAAGCAGTTCGTAAAAGGTATCAGCCAGATTGCACAGGAAGGTGCGATTCAGATATTCCAGGAATATAATACCGGTATGGAAGAGATTATCGTAGGTGTGGTAGGAGAACTTCAGTTTGATGTATTGAAGTATCGTCTGGAGAATGAATACAATGTAGAAATTCGCTTAGAAAAACTGCCATATGAGCATATTCGCTGGATTGAGAATAAAGAAATTGATATGGATAAGCTAATAGGAACCTCTGATATGAAGAAGATTCAGGACTTAAAGGGAAATCCATTACTGTTGTTTATCAATAGTTGGAGTGTGGGAATGACCTTAGATAGAAACGAAGGACTGGAATTATCTGAGTTCGGAAGAGACTAGAGACATATCTGGAAATGTGATATAAAGAAAAAAGGATGATAACTGATAATCGTTCAGTTATCATCCTTTTTGTATGTTGTTTATTACTCAAGGTTTACTTTCCTGCGTATAATCAACCGCGTAATAAGATAGAATATAACACCAAGAATTAAGTTAAATATACAGGTTGCAGGGAGAAAAGAACTGTATATTCTTCGGGTAAGTGTCAAAGAATCCAATTCTGTTCCCAGCAAAGTGTTAAGGTTAATCACAATCATAAGAATACTGGAAAGTATTTGTGTAACTATGTAAAATGCAATATAAAATCCAATAGAAGATGCTAATTTATGACGTTCCATCAACTGACCCAGTGCAATAGCAAGGTATCCCATAGTTAATGAAAAGAAGCAGCCAACAATAAGTGACAGGCAACATATCCCCAGAAGTTGTAATGGTCCATATCCAAATATATCCTGGAAAGAAGCAGTGGTTTGGGCACCACCGGACAAGGCGGAAACAAAACCGGAAAGAAATGCGCTTTTTTCATTGGCAGAATCAGCATGTGCAATTGCGTAATAACTACTGGAAAAACTTATAGCAAAGATAGAACCTACGGTAAGTAATACATCAAAACAATTCCAGAGAAATGCCACAATTAATTTGGAGTTTAAAAGTTGTGTGTGTGTAACCGGAAGAGTAAACATTAAATACCCTTCTGAGGTAAACAAATTTTTGTAAAATCGAACCATTGAATAAATATAGGCTGCAAGTGTAAGTACAATCATTGAGAGTGCATATAAAATAATCAATAAAATCACTAATGGCAGTGAAGTATCACGTTGCAAAATATCGGTACATAGAATAAGACAACCTACAACGGTAATAAGAACAATGGTAAGATTCAGTGGAAGTAAAATTCTACGAGTTGCTTCAAATTCATGTTTCATTAATTTTTTTAACATTTGAATACCTCCCGGAATAATGTATCTATGGACTTATTCTCGTTTTCTCTGATGTCATCTACCGAGGTTTGCATATGGATTTGACCATTTTGAATAAAAATGACTTCATCTAAGATATTCTCAATATCCGAAATCAAATGAGTGGAAATGAGAATGGAAGCATTTTCATCATAATTAGAGATAATCGTATTTAAAATATAATCTCGGGCTGCCGGGTCTACGCCGGCAATGGGTTCATCTAATAAGTATAAATCTGCCTTACGACTCATTACTAAAATAAGCTGTACTTTTTCTTTGGTTCCTTTGGAAAGGGTTTTTAACTTGCTGTTTGGATCAATATTCAACTTAGCCAGCATGTCATAAGCACGTTCCGTTTCAAAATCTTCATAGAAATCAGCAAAGAAACCAATGATTTCTTTTACCTTCATCCAGTCATTTAAGTAGGTATGGTCCGGCAAATAAGAAATCATTTTTTTACTTTCGATTCCAATCGGTTCTTCCTTAAGATAGATTTCACCGGAAGAAGGAGTAAGAAGACCGGCAATTAATTTTATGAAAGTTGTTTTTCCGCTTCCGTTTGGTCCAAGCAGACCGATAATGTGTCCACCATCAATTTGCAGATTGATATTGGAAAGGGCAGGGTAGCGTCCATATTGTTTGCTCAAATTTTTACATTCTAATAAAGTCATTTGGCATCCCCCTCAATTGTTTGTTTCATAAGAGATACGGTTTCGTCTTTCTGGAAACCTAATTTTTGCATATTTTCAAGAAATTGAGAAATAATTTCCCGTGCCATTTCTGACTTTATATCATCAATCATCTTTGTATCCTCCGTAATAAATCGTCCACTGGTTCGCTGGGAATAAACAAGACCTGTCCGTTCTAATTCGGAAAGTGCCTTTTGCATGGTGTTTGGGTTTACAGAAGCCTCAGCTGCAAGCTCCCGCACAGAGGGAAGCTTATCCCCGGGCTTGTATACACCGGAAATAATATCCATTTGAATTTTTTCAATAATCTGTATAAAAATTGGTCTATCGGAATCTAAGTTCCATGGCATAATATCACCTCGTTTTCAATGTATTATTGTACTATCCGAGTAATACATTAAATGCTTTTGGCAAAAAAGTCAAGGATTTTTCGTGTTTCTCAAGTTATCGCATTAAGCATTCTAAAAGTTTATCGTTCATTTCCGGATTCATGAAACAGAAACGGATGTATTTATTGTCCAGAAACGGGAAAGTAGAACAGTCACGAATCATCATTTTTTCACGAATTGCACGGTCAAATAAAAGTTCGGAAGTAAGAGTATCGTCCATAAGACGTACTAACATAAAATTGCCACTGGGCTTGTATACCTTAAATCTGGAATCCTTAGAAAAAGCATCATACATTCTGGCACGTTCGGAAGAAATCAGCTGACGTGTTTTTTGAATATAATCAGTGTCTTTGAACATGATTTCTCCGGCAATTACAGCAAGTGAGTTAATGGTCCATGGATTTTTGCGTGTATTGATTGCCTTGATTAAATCCCGGTTACCGGTAATGGCATAGCCAAGGCGCAGTCCCGGTGCTGCAAAAAACTTAGAAGTTCCTCGCAGGATTACAATATTATTATAAAAAGCAGTCAACGGAATGGAATCAATTTCATCATAATTATCTGCAAATTCCACATAGGTTTCATCCACCATGACAAAAATGTCGTATTGCTTACAGATGTCTAAAATCGTACGCATATCCTTTTGGGTAATGGCAGTAGAAGTTGGGTTATTTGGATTACAGATAACCAATAAGTCAATGTTTTCATTTAACTGAGAAGTAAAGTGTGTAACATCCAGACCAAAGCCCTGTTCTTCCTTCAATGGATAGTAGAGACAAGTGCCGCCTCCCAGAGAAATTTCACGTTCATACTCAGAATAGGTAGGACCAAGTATCAAAGCCTTTTTCGGGTGTTCAATCTGAATGAAGAGAGAAATCAGTTCAGTGGAACCATTTCCCATGATAATATTTTCGTAATCAGTATTGACGTAATCTGCAATACACTTTCGAAGCGAGGTATACTCTCGGTCAGGATATGTGGTAATAGCATCAATATGATTAGCAAGCGTTGTTTTTAAAAGAGGGGAAACTCCAAGTGGGTTTACGTTTGCACTGAAACTTGTAATTTCTTCCTTTTTAATACCATAGATTTGTTCTATTTTTTCCAGGTCGCTGCCATGGAAATGATCTTTATGTTGTAACATGTTTATGCCTCCAAACTTTTCATTTACACCTTCGTGGAAATCGTTTATACTTAATTATAACGAATAATGACAAAAAAGCAACTAAAAGCAGGTGACGATTTGCGAAAGAAAATACAGGAATTGGCAGCAGGAAAATGTGATAAAAAGTGTCCTATTGTGGAATTTTCAGAAGAAGAATTAAAAGTAACCGTATTAGAGGAACAGACGTTACATGGAAAGTTTACCATAACAAGTGTGAATGAAGTGCCGATGCGTGGCATTATCTATTCTTCCAATCCACGAATGGAATGTCTGGAATCCCAGTTTCAGGGAACACAAGTAACCATAGAATATGAATTTCACAGTGAAGGCATGGTAGAAGGAGATTCTTCCAAGGGTAACTTTTATGTTATCTGTAATGAAGGAGAATATGACCTTCCTTTTTTGGTATCTGTTTCTAAGGGATATCCCCAAAGTTCCATGGGAATGATTGATAGTATTTTTAGTTTTGCCAATCTTGCTCAGAAGTCTTATGAAGAGGCAGTAGAGATATTTGGAAAGCCGGAATTTATCAATATTTTTAAAGACAGAGAACAAGAAGAACGGTTGGGATATTTAGGTTTATTAAAGAAGCCGTGTACCATGGCGCAGGTAGAAGAATTTCTTATTTTAACGAAAAAGAAAAAACGAATTACTTTTTCCATCGAAGAAAGTCAAACACAGATAGATGGAATTGGACAAAATGAGAAGCAGCATATCATCCTGAAAAAGGATAACTGGGGCTATGCCACAATTGAAGTAAAAAGCGATGCAGCGTGTGTTGAACCGGTGAAAAAAGTGATTACTACCGAGGATTTTATAGGAAATAGAGCAGTTGCGGAGTATGTAATTTTAGAGGACAAGTTACATGCAGGGAACAACTATGTAAGAATCACTTTTGAAAATCAGTTTCAACAAGAGAGCGTAGAAATTTGTATTATAAAAGACAAAAGGCAGGAAGAAAAGGAAAAAACTTATTTAGAAATTCAAAAACACAGAGAATCCCTACTAAAATGTTATGTGGCATTTCGCCTGAATCAAATGGTAACAGGGGTATGGGCAAAAAGAACCTGTGAAGAATTAGATTTTTTGATGAATATCGAGCCGGAGAATAAGTGGTGTGCTTTATATAAGGCGCAGGCACTTTTAATCAATCGGCAAAAGCAGGAAGCGCAGTGGTTATTAGATGCCTTTCGTAGAGAAAATAAGGAAAAAGATACACCATTATATGCATATTATTTGTATTTATGTACCTTAGCAGATTCGGAGCCGGCATATGTGAATCAATTAACAAGCCAGATAGAAGAAATCTATCATTGCAATCAGGAAAATGCCCTATTGTTGTGGATTTTACTATACATAGATGAAGAATTAAATTATAGTAGCAATCGTAAATTAGAAGCCGTTGCAAGACAGATAGAGAGAGGATGCAATAGTCCGATTCTCTATGTTGAGGCATATTATCTGTTAAGTCAGGAGCCGTATCTAATTCATAAGGGCGATAAGCTGGAGCGAAAGATTTTAGGATGGGCTGCTAAGAAAAACATTTTGACTGCAAAAATGGCAGAACAGGTGAAACAGTTAATTCCACAGTTGAATTCCTTTCACTTAGGATGGTATCGGATTATGGAAGCATGTTATGAGAAGTTTCCTTCCAATGAATTATTGCAGGAAATTTGTAGTTACTGTATACGAGCAGGACGTTACGGAAAACAGTTTTTCACATGGTATGATGCAGGGGTTCGTGAAGAGTTGCGAATCGGTGGGCTTTATGAGGCATGGATGTTGTCGGCAGAGCCGGAACAGTTGCAGAAAATTCCAAAGTTAGTAACCATGTATTTCCAGTATCACAGTAACTTGGCATATCAGCAGAGAGCTATGCTATATAGTGCAATCATAAGTAATAAGCAAAGTATGAAACAGGTATACCAAGGGTATCAAAAGGCTATTGAGGAATTTGCTTTAGAACAGGTAAGAGCCGGAAGAATAGATAAAAATCTGGCAGTGATTTATAAGGAAGTGCTGACACCGGCAATGATTAATGAAGAATCGGCACAATGGCTTTCAAATGTAATTTTCTCCAAACAGATTATCTGCAAAGAGGAAAAAGCAGTGCGGGTGATTGTCAGACAGTATCAATTACAACAGGAGCAGGCAGTTCCGTTGATAAATCACAGTGCCTATGTAAATATTTACGGAACAGAGTACAGTATTCTGTTAGAGGATGCAAAGGGAAATCGTTTCTTACCCAAGGAAGATATCATAATAAAGCCATTTATGAAGATTGCTCCATTTCTCAGAAAAGGAATGGAATATGCTAATGATAAGTTGAGCTATATGTTAAGTTATTTTGACCGGAAAAAGATATGGCAGACCTATGAAGAGGAGGACTTACCATACTTAAAGAAATTAATGGAGTCCGAAAAAATCAGCAAGGAATATGAAGAGGAAATTCGACTTCAGTTGATTGCATATTATTATGACAATTATCGGGGAGATACCTTAGACGAGTTTTTGCTGAATTTATCCTTTGAGCGTTTGGAGCGCAATATCAGAGGAAAACTTATGGAACTTTTGGTAGCAAGAGGACATTACCATAAGGCATATGAACTGGTGGTGGCATATGGAAGTGAAAACCTTTCCGCGGCGAAGTTGTTGTCTGTAATCTGTAATCGAATACGGGAAATAGAAGAGGAGCCGGATGACTTCTTAATTGGAATGTGTAGAAGTGTATTTTTGCGAGGAAAGTACAATGATTTAGTATTACATTACATGTGCCGGTATTTTTACGGAAATTTGAAAGAAATGACCGGACTTTGGCAGGTGGCAAGAGACTTTGAAACGGAATGCCATGACTTGGAAGAACGTTGTGTAGTACAGTTTTTGTATACCGGAAGTTATGCAAGATGTATGGAAGATATTTTTGAAAGTTACGAGAAGAATGGTGGAAGAAAATTAATTGTGCTTGCTTACCTTTCTCAAATGGCACATAAGTATCTGACAACGGATATGGAAGTTTCGGATTATGTATTTGAAAAAATCTTAGAGTTACTGGAAGAAGGAGACGAATTAAACGAACCGTGTCGTCTTGGATTTTTAAAATGGTGTGCTAAGATTGGAACATTGACAGAAAAACAAAAGAAACAGGCAGAAGTGATTCTGCAATGGGCAATTGGAGAGAAGAAGTATTTTCCTTTTTATACAAAGTTGCCGGCAGAATTTGCGGAAAAGTATATGTATTATGATAAAACATTCCTGGAGTATCGAACTGTACCGGATACCAGAGTGGTAATCAGTTTTGGAAAATGGGAAAGTGAGGAGTTTCAGGAATGTGAAATGACAAGGATGTACAGTGGCATATTTGTTAAACCGTTTGTGCTGTTTTTCGGGGAGGAGATTCCTTATTATATTAAAGAAGAGAAAAAAGGCGAAATGGTAGTAACGGAAAGTGGTCATATACGAGGTGGCGAACAGTGTCCTGCCACGGAAGAAAATCGATATCAGTTATTGAATGATATGATTACCAGTTGGCATATGAAGGATGAAAAGACACTGAAAAAACTTTTAGAGCAGTATAGAGAAATGAATCAGTTAGTACAGGAGAAGTTTACAGTAATATAAAGGTGGTGATAAGGGATGCAACCGTTAAAAGAGGAATGGTATATCGGAATTGAAATAGGACGGAAATGGACGATGGTCAGTTACTATACCGAAGGGATGAAAGAACCGGAGACGAAAGGACTGGTGAATGGAAGTCAGAGTTACCGAATCAGTACAGGACTTGGGAAAAAAGAGGGGATGAACCAGTGGTATCTGACAGAACAACCTAAGCAGCTTGTAGTGGAAGACTTATTGGATAAGGCGGTAAAGGGAGAAATCGTAGAAGCAGAGGAAAGTTATTATGCCCAAGAATTATTTAGCGTGTTTTTGCGAAAAGTAATTCGAATGGTATTACCAACAAAAGGATTGGCAGGAGTTACAAAGTGTGTGTTAAGCCTAGAACAGCTTTCCAAAGAAGTGGTAGACTTGCTGACAAAATGGGCGGTAGAAGTGGGCATGAAGCCAGAACAATTTCTGATTCAGGATAATAAGGAGAGCTTTTATGCCTATACGGTTAATCAGCAACCGGAGTTATGGATGTATGAGGCAGCCCTGTTTTCCTGTGAAAAAAATGAAGTTAGTTATTACACTATGAACCATGACCGAAAAACGAAACCACAGGTATCCAAGGTAACCAAGCAATACATTGGGGAATTACCGGAGGAAAGGGAAGAACGAGATTTGGAATTTGCCAAAATATTGGAAAAGACATTAAATGGAAGACTGATTTCTTCGGTATACCTTATAGGAGACGGTTTTGAAGGGGACTGGATGAAGACTTCATTGCAGGTGGTATGTCGAGGGCACAGAGCCTTTCAAGGGAAAAATCTTTATACCAAGGGAGCATGTTATTCCGGTATGTTAGAAGAACATGCCCAGGATATGGAAACGGTATATTTTTGCGAGTATAAGACAAAGAAGAATATATGTTTAAAGGCATCTCATCAGGAACGAGAATATATGTATCCGCTGGTGGAGGCAGGAAAGAACAGACATCAGGTGCAGCAGGATTGTACCATTTTATTGGAAGGAGAACCTTCTTTGGATATATGGGTACAGCCTTTGGGAACAAAAGAGGCTGTTATTGAAAGTCTTGAGCTTTCCGGGTGGAAACCCATGGAGAACAAAAGAAGTCGTTTAAAGCTTCAGGTAGTAGGAACTTTAGAAGAAGGCATGAAACTTCAGATAAAAGATATTGGCTTAGGAGAAATTTTACCGGGAAGTAATCAGGAATGGGAATACGAAATAGGGTAAGGAGAAGACCATGAGTAAAGTATGGATATGTCAGAATAAAACAGCAGGTACTCCTTTGTATCTCATACAGCAGCAGATAAATGTATATTCTTTAGAAGAATTGTGTTATTATTTATATCAAAATGCCGAGGCAATAGAAGAAACATTTTTTGATGAAAAGCTATTGCTTTGGTTAGAAAAGGAGCTGGGGCTTGTAAATTTGTGTGAGAAATTGCGAACAGGGTTAGCACAAGGTAAAGATGGATTTTGGTGTATGTTAGTTCTTCTTTGGGAAAGCGGATATTATACCAAAGAAGAACTGAAAAAAGTAAAAACCATTATTACACAAATTATAAAAGCAAAGCCGGAAGAACGTAAGAAATTGCAGGCAGACCGGATGCTTCAAGAGGGAAGATATAAAGGAGCAATGTGGGAATACTTACAACTGTTAAATCTGAGTACAGATAAAATGTTTGAAAGTAAACTATGGCATAATATGGGAACAGCTTATGCAAAACAGTTTTTATTTCAGCGTGCGGCACAATGTTACAAGAAAGCGTATGAATTAGGGGATAATGAGGAAAGTCGTCAACAGTATTTGCTGGCAACTGCTTACGCGGAAGGACAGAAACTGGAAGAAAACCGTGTGCCATTTCGAGAGGAACAGTTGCGGCAGGTGAGGGAGCAGGAAGATATTTGGCGTTATGAAAAAGAAGTATATCAAAGATTAGAACAGCTAGTAGAAGAATATATGAGAAGCGAGTGAGAAAATGGGATTATTTAAGAGAAAGAGAAAAAAGTATATTGCAGAAGCAATGGTGGAAAATGGGGAATTTGTCCAAACAGAGAAAAAGGAGTCACGTCATGTGGCAATGGAATACTGCGAGCAGATTATGGAGGCAGCAAAAGACTTAGAAGAGACAAAGCGAGAATATCGAGTTGTGACCGATTATCTGACGGATATACAGATGATAGAAGAACTTCCGGAACCGGATATGAAAAAGATACAGGAGTCTGCACAACAGGTACAAAATTTAAGTGAAACAAAAGATATTTATCGAGCAAAAGAAAAGACGATTTCGGATGCACAATTTGTACAGATGGATCAGTTGCAGGATGAAATACCCGATGCCATTGGAAGATTAAAGGCGAATGAGGCTTATCAGGCAGCTATAAAGCGGGATATGCAATATTTGGAAGGAGAAAAAAATGAATGGCATATTCATCAGGAAAGCCGTTCAAAAGAGTATCAGATATTGCAGCGTGTATTGTATGGAATGGTGGCATTATTTGTCGTAGCAGTAATTGCCATTGTAGTACTTTCAAAGGTAATTCGATTGGATGTGCAAATGTGGCTTTTCGGTGCAGTGTTAGTAACAGGCGGTGTATGTGGCGGAGTGCTTTTGCGCATGCAGAATGATGAAAGAGAGGTAAAAAAATCTCAAGCAAGTATCAATCGGGCAATTACGTTGTTAAATGGTGTAAAATTAAAATACGTTAATATTACCAATGCAGTGGATTATGCCTGTGAGAAATATCATGTACACAATGCAAATGAATTAAATTATATTTGGAAACAGTATTTAGAAGCGGTAAAAGAACGTGAAAAGTTCCAGCGTACTAATGAAGATTTAGAGTATTTTAGTAGCAGATTGATACGAGATTTGCATGCATATCATTTGTATGATGCAAAAATATGGGTACACCAGACAAAAGCATTGCTAGATAAAAAGGAAATGGTAGAAGTAAAACATGAGCTTTTGATAAGAAGACAGAAACTGCGTGATAGAATTGATATGCAGATTGATAGTATTCAGGGAGCAAAAAGTGAGATAGAAAAACTCATAAAAGATTATAGTCAACATGAGGGAGAAATTCGAGAGATATTGAATTCTCTTGATAAGATATGTGGAGTGTCTTAATTAGAAATTACATATAACAATAAAAGGAAAAGACTCTGGTAGAAAAGAAAAACATATATTTCTTTTTTACCGGAGTTTTTTAATGCAATAGGAAATTGTGTCAATATAAAGTTGAAAGTTCTCAAATTCTTTAAAATATCATCACATAGCCATCACTTAAGAATTTTACAATTACTTTACAATTGGAAAAGGAGTTGGGAATATGATACAAAAGGTATTTAACCGGTATGAGAAAAAGTATATGCTTACCCGGCAACAATATGAAGCTATCAGGCAAAGAATGGAACCGTATATGGAAAAAGACCAGTACGGACTACATACCATTCGAAATATCTATTATGACACGGAGGATGACGAATTAATACGCACGTCATTGGAAAAACCAAAGTACAAAGAAAAATTTCGAGTACGATGCTATGGTGAACCAAATGCAGAGAGTGATTATTTTTTGGAAATCAAAAAGAAGTATAAAGGCATTGTAAATAAGCGAAGAATTGTGATGAAACCACAGGAAGCAAAGGCGTATTTAGAGAATGGAGAAAAGCCCAGGGAGCAATCACAGATTTTTCGGGAAGTGGATTATGTGTGGAATCATTATCAACTGATTCCTAAGATATACTTAGCGTATGACAGGATTGCATTGTTTGGAAAGGAAGATGCAGAATTTCGTGTAACTTTTGACCAGAATATCCGAAGTCGGGATTTTGCATTGACATTAGAAAAAGATACGGAAACTACAAAGCTATTAAAGGATGGCTATTATCTTATGGAAGTAAAAATATCCAATGCAATGCCTTTGTGGTTTGTGAAAATTTTAACGGAGCTTGAAATTCGCAGTACTTCATTTTCAAAGTATGGAAATGTATATCGTAGAAATTTAGAGAAAAACGGAGGAAGAAAAGTATGTTAGATGCAATATGGATGGCATTTGTGTATGCCGTAGCAGCAGGTGTGTTAGGAGTAATTATTTCTCTTACCTATATGAAAACAGGAAAGGTATCTAAAAATTTTGCAAGGACATTGATTATTTTGCCTGTTTTGGTATCGGTTGTAATTACTATGGTAAATGGAAATTTAGGAACTTCAGTGGCGATTGTGGGAGCATTTAGCCTGATTCGTTTCCGTTCCTTGCAGGGAAGTTCCAGAGATATTGCATTTATCTTCTTTGCAATGACCGCAGGACTTACCTGTAGTATGGGATATTTGCCTTTTGCAGCAGCCGTTACGGTATTTGTATGTGTGATTTTAGTGGTTCTTCAATTATCACATTATGGAGAAAAACGTACTGAGGAAAAGGACTTACGGATTACCATTCCGGAAAATTTAGATTACACCAATATTTTTGAAGAGATTTTTGAACAGTACACCAAGGGACATAAATTATTGCAGGTAAAAACCACAAATATGGGAAGCCTTTATGAACTTCGCTATCATACCACATTGAAAGAAGCGGCAAAAGAAAAGGAGTTTTTAGATGCATTGCGGTGCAGAAATGGAAATCTTACGGTGATTCTCGGAAGAACAGACATGGAAGAGGAGGAATTATAATGAAGCAAGGGTACATAAAAAAACTGGGAATTCTGTTTCTTAGTGCAACATTGGTTTTGGGTGTGGCAGGATGTAACAGTAGTACGAAGGAGTCAGAATCTGACACACAGACCGAAGAATCAGGAGAAAAACAGGGGATGCAGCAGGGACCGGGAATGGAACAACAGCTAACTCAGGAAGAATTAGAAGCCTATGAAGAGGCAGATGACATTGAAATAGAAGCACTGGAGTTAAAAACAGATTGGAATGAGCAGGCAAAGATTATCCTGGGGGATACTGTTTCCATAGACGGAACCGGAGCAGAAGTGTCTGATGATAATACGGTAACTATTACTGAAGGCGGTTCCTATGTGATTTCAGGAGAATTATCCGATGGAATGATTGAGGTGGATACAGAGGAAGAAGTGAAGCTGATATTGCAAGGAGTGAGCATTACCAACGAGGATGGACCTGCAATTTATGTAAAAGAGGCAAAGTCTTGTTATATAGAAACAGCAGAGGGAACCGAGAACATACTTAGTGATGGAGAAAGTTATGCTGAAACCGAAGATAAGCAAAAAGCTACCATTTTTTCTAATGACAGATTGGTATTATTAGGAGAAGGTAGTCTTACCGTAAATGGAAACTATAAGCATGGAATTTGTAGTGATGATGAGGTATATGTAGTAAGTGGAACGTATACGATTACCGCTGTCAAAGATGGAATTCATACCAATAACTGGATTAGCGTGGAAGGCGGTAAAGTTCAGATTACAGCTACGGATGACGGAATGCAAAGTAAAGGTCCTGTTGCACTTAATGGAGGTACAATAACCATTGCAGCAGAGGATAAGGGTGTTACAGCATATGGGGACCTGACGGTAAATGACGGAACGATTCAGATTAGTAAATGTGAAGAAGGATTGGAAAGTAAAAATGATCTTACTATTAATGGCGGCACTACAGAGATTACAGGAAATGATGATGGACTAAACGCGAGAACTTCCATAACTATTAATGGAGGAATTCTATATGCGGAAATGAACGCAGGGGATGCGATAGATTCCAATGGAAGTATGACGATTACAGGCGGTTTGATTTTAGCTTTTGGTGCACAGATGCCAGAGGGTGGTGCAGACTGTGATATGAATGAGATAAAGATTACAGGCGGAACATTGATTGCTACCGGAGGAACCAATAGTGCACCTTCTGAATCGGAAAGCAGTCAAATCTCCGTGTTACTGGGAAGTGCATCCAAAGGTGATATGATAGGAATCTTAGATAGCGATGGTAATACGGTATTTGCATTTGAGGCACCGGGTAATTACAGTAATATGTTATTATCCACAGCTACTATTACATCTGATCAGGATTATACGGTTTATACCGGAGGAACCATTACTGGTGATAGTTATCATGGATATTATGAAAATGGTTCTTGTACCGGAGGAACAGAATCGATTTCCTTTACTACCGATGGTATGGTAATAAGTGCCGGAGGAACTTCTAATGATATGGGAGGTTTCGGTGGCGGTGGAAAGATGCCGGAAGACGGAGAAAAACCGCAGATGCCGGAGAACGGAGAAAAACCGCAGATGCCAGAGAATGGAGAGATGCCACAAAAGCAGGAACAGGGGGAAATGACAGAAAGTGATGATGCAACAGACAATTAAAAAATATTAAAGAATACTAAGAAAAACAAGGAGTCTTATGGAAGAGCTCCTTGTTTTTTTGAAAAATATAGTTCTTATCTACAATCGAATGCTGGATTGGCAGCATAGAAGTTTTTAGAATCTAATTGATCCTGTACAATGCGCAGTCCTTCTCCGAAACGTTGGAAATGTACAATTTCCCGGGCGCGTAAGAAACGAATCGGATCAGCAACTTCAGGGTCTTTTACCAGACGAAGAATGTTATCGTAGGTGCTGCGGGCTTTTTGTTCCGCCGCAAGGTCTTCAAATAAGTCTGTAATTGGATCACCTTTAGACTGGAATTCACATGCATTGAAAGGAATACCACCGGCAGCCTGCGGCCACAGGGCGAGAGTGTGATCTACATAGTATTTATCGAAACCGGAAGCTTTGATTTCTTCCGGAGTCAGGTCCTTAGTTAGCTGATAGACGATAGTAGACACCATCTCGAGGTGTGCTAGCTCGTATGTACACGGATGTTATCCATAATATTAAACTGGCTTGATTTTAGGATAAACATCAAGGGTAAAGAGCACTTCATCCACATTTCCACGCTTGTTCTTGATGTTCTTAGTATATACAATTTTATCTATCAATTCCTTGAGAGAAGTATTTTTCTCGACAGGAGAGAGAGAATCATAGCTTGCCAGCAACGTTTCACACTTAGGGATGAATTCGTTTCTCTCCTTGATTTTGCGAGACAGCACTTCATAATCTGTAACAACTGTGTCCAAGGATGCAGTTGCCTCTTTTAAATCATTTTCTAATTTTCCCATACGTTCTGTAAATACTGTTTCGGTATAAATGCCACGCTCAAGGAAATCAAACAATTTCTCACGTCTGGAGGAAATATCGTCAACTGCTTTTTGCTTGGCTTCCATGATAGCACGCTTGCTTTCTAAGGCGTTATTGCTTATTTTTTCGGTTGGAAGCTGGTATTTATATCCGTCACAAATTTCTGCCAGGGAGCGAAGAACTTCTTTCTCTACTTTATCCAAATAGTCAGAAATAGAGGGGCAGCCACGAGTGGGACAGATAAAGGAGGCTTCCTTGCCAGCTTGCTTG
Organism: Clostridiales bacterium; assembly: GCA_012519695.1. Taxonomy (GTDB): domain Bacteria; phylum Bacillota; class Clostridia; order Lachnospirales; family Lachnospiraceae; genus Petralouisia. The sequence continues at coordinate 52,151 of JAAYPT010000107.1, forward strand.
TATGGCTTCCTTTGCATTGGAGCACCGCAAACGGAACAGAAAACGAGTCCGGCAAGAGGGTTCCGCTGGGAGTGTTGAGCACCTACGGGTATACAGGGATTCTCATTTCGTATTTGCTCCGCTTGATTAAACAATTCTACACTTATAATGGGTTCGTGCAGTCCTTTGCAGAGCTCGTGCTCTGCATTGACAGGGCGAGAAACCTTTACTACGCCGTTTTCAATTCGTTTAACAGATTTTCGGTGATTCCAGCGCAAGTAACCGCAATAAACAGGGTTAGCAAGAAGCCCACGCAAACTGCTTATGGTCCATTTTCCACCGCCACGAGTGTGGAGATTACGTTCGTTTAAGTAATCTGCAATACGCTGCATACCGTAGCGCATAGAAGTTTTTCCGTCTCCGTTTATATATAAGTCAAAGGCTAGCTTTACAATAGCGGCTTCCTCCGGTACAGGCTCTAAAGTAAATCCGGTATCTTCTTTAAGGCGTACACGCTTATAACCAAACGGAGGGATGTTGCCAACGTATTTTCCATCCTGAACAGAACGTAAGCGTCCACGGTTCAAACGACGTTTTATAGTTTTGTATTCCCTTCTACTCATAAATAAGCCAAACTCAAAGTATTCCTCATCGTATTCGTCAGAAGGATCATATATCTTGAGAGGTGTCACAATAAGAGTATCGGAAAAACGGAAAGAACGTGATACGCGTCCTTGGTCTATCGTATCACCACGGGCAAGACGTTCAACTTCCATGACAAATACACCATCCCAGATGCCGGCATCAACATCTTTTAATAAATTGCACATTTCCGGTCTGGAATCTATGGAATCACCGGAGACAACTTCTTCGTAAAATTTTGAAATAACAACTCCGTAACGGTGAGAAAGTTCCAAGAGTGTTTCCCTGTGACGTTTTAAAACATCATATCCACTGGAATGTTCTGCCTCCATATCATCACGGGACTTACGGAGATAAGCGCAGTAAGACCCGGAAGTATCAAGAGGAGAAGAAGAGTTATAATTTTTCTTTTCAGAAATCATAAGCAAATACCTCGCTTAGTGCATACCAATTTTTTTTATAAGTGATTCCTGATAACATATAAACAACCTCCTTAATAAAAAATAGTAAGACTAGAATCATCATTAGCCTTACAGATAGTGTCATAATATCAAGAAATACGCATAAAATCAATATGCATAAATGCAATACATGTAGAATAACTACATGAGAATAAAAATGAATTTATTATTATACCACAAAGTCAAAATAAATAGAATGAGCTTATGTGCAAAAACGTAAATGTGCAAAAAAAGTGTTCAGCATACCGAACAAAGTTTGTGTTATATTTACACTATCAAAGGAAGTACTTCTGGAAAAACTAAATACAAAAAGAGAAAGTTGGGACCAGAAGATGAAAAACAGATTGAGCGAAATACGCTGGAGAAAGGGATGGAGCCAGGCGGCTCTTGCACGTCGTTCTGGAGTGGCAAAAACTACAATATGTGAAATAGAAAATGGAAATATTAGCAATCCCAGTGTGGAAATAGCATATAAGTTATCTAAAGCATTAAATGTAGATGTGTGGGAAATATTTTATATAGAATAGGAAAAGCGGGAGAAAAGAGTATGGAATACAAAAGAGTTATTATCAAGTTGCTGGAAGGAATGGAAGAAGAAAAGGAAGAGGAGTTTTTAAAAGTGTTGTATACAATTATAATTAGACATGTGATAAGAAATGATAAAAGTACGATTTAAAACCATTTTTAGTGTTAATAGTAGTAGATATACTATTAGTATAGAACATATTAAAAAATATTGATACGCATTGACTTTTGGGGAAGATAATGCGTATAATAGGATTGTGAAAAGATGTGAAAATAATATGTATCTGAGGTAATGTGAAAAAAGTACATAGAAACAAAAAGTAATAGTGTGTTAATTATTTAGAATGGGCATACTCTTAATATATAGGAGGTGTGCCAATGAAAAAAAGGAGTGTATAGTATGTACGGAACAAGAGAGAGTGGAAAAATGAATTTTTATATGACACCACAAAAAGAATATAAGATCCATCAGCAAATTCAAGTACAGTATACAATTTCAAAGAATGTTGGAAAAGGTATAACTAATCAAATGAGTAATTGCGTAAGAGAAATGGTTCATTTTATATCAGCAGGGTTGGAAATGAAGGGATAAGGTAATTTATGAAAGAAGAAAATAAAATTGAAGAAAAAACTGTTAAGAAAGTAAGTGATGGTGGAGAAAAAGAGAAAGTTAAAAAAGAACCTGAAGAAGAAATAGAAGAAATTCCGGAAGAATTGCACGAAGTTCTTGAAAGTGTTCCACCAAAACAGAGAAAGGTAATAGAAAGGTCCTTGATGACCATTCAGATGGCAGGAAATATAGCATCTCCGGAGTCTGCTGTTATGAAGAAGATAACAGAGGAGCATATAACTGAATATTTAGAAGGCGCTAGAGAAGAGATGCGTAATTCTTATGAAGAAAGAAAAAGCAATAGATGGTTTTTACTAGCAGTTGTTATAGCTTCCATGATTTTTTTGTTGTAATTATTTTGATTCTAAAGGATAATCCTAATATAATGGAAAAAGTAATATATACCTTAGGAGGAGTAATTGCAGGAGCATTTGGAGGATATGGAATAGGTAAGAATAAACGTGAAGAATAAAGTGAAAATTGCACTGGTGCAATAAAAAAAGAAAGAAAAGGAGTAATCCTTCTCTTTCTTTTTTTATTGCAAATTACTTGCTGGATTTTTAGATTATTCTAAGCCGAATTGAGCCTTAGACATAACCTTGCCTTCCGAAAAGGTTATGGTTGCATTTGAACCAAGGGAAGTTCCATTCCATTGATAAACTTGTGCTGTAGAACCGGAGATATCTGTATCAGACAATAAAGAACCTTCTCCACCAAGAAGATTTACAACATCATCATAGGACATACCAGTTTCTATAGAATTATATTGTTCTATAGAAATTTCTACATCATCCCCGGAAGAGACTCCAAACTGAGCTTTGTTTATTACTTTGTCGTCTTGAAAAGTAACAGTAGCATTTCCCCATCCATCAGAGGCGGTCCATTGGTACATCACTGTTTTAGTACCGGCAACATCTGATTCAGAAATGTTTTCACCATCTTGACCAATGATGTTTTTAACCTCTTCATAGCTCATACCGTTTTGGATGCTGTCAAACTTTTCTTCGTTGATACCGGCTGATTCTTTTGCAGAATTGTTGTTGCTGGATGAGGTGCTTTCAGATTTTTTACCGGATGACTTTTTGCTATCCTTTGAATTTCCACCTCCGACAGCAGCGATAACAACAATAACAATAATTGCAATTATCACCCATTTGAGTTTTCCACCTTTTTTCTTTCCTTGCTTTGACATTTTACAAGTCCTCCTTTAAATTTTTATTAGCCTAATGGCTTGTGGATGTTTAGAACAACTAAAACTACCACAAAACGACATAAAAGAACATGATATTCTATGAAATTCTAAAAAAATATAAAAAAAGAAAGCCGATAATCCCTATCAGCTTTCTTTTTTGTCTTTCAAATTGTGCAGCAGTTGCTTGCAATAAGAAGCAATGATTTTTTGATTCTCCGGTGTGAGTTGATTAAAAGTACGCATGGTTTCTAAGATGATGTCAAAAAGGGGATTGTTCCTTTCTTCGATTAACTGTGAAACCCAAATACCAACTTCGTCCTCAGGTGGCAATTCTACAAACATTTTATCTGTACCGGTACGAAGCCATTCCTCATTTACAAAATTGCCATTCCAATTAATATTGCAAATAAGTTTTATCATTCGGTCCGTAACAGAACTTTTCCCGTTTTCTATGAGACTTAATGTAGCCTTTTTCATACCGAGAATTTCACCAAACTTATCCAATGTCAAACCAAGAGTTTTTCTCAATTCTCTAATTCGTTCATTCATAAACCAAGCTCCTTTAAGGCATCTTCGCTGGAAAGAAACTCTTTGCAATCGGAGCTCTTGGAAATGTCATCCAGCATTTTTAAATCCCATTCATCAGGAGCTACCTCCTCAATGTTTTCCCAAAAGTCGGAAGAAAAGTGGCTGCGAATGTAGTTCCAAACGTTTTCCGCATCTGCTTCTCCCATAACACATACAGCACCTAAAATTCGTTCTTTAACTGCGCTCATAATGCACCTCCTAATAATATACTTGTCCACGACTGTCAATTTTCTCAATATACAGAATATTCCCGCTTTTATCAAATATGATGCGGTAATCACCTACACGCAAACGGTAGCCTTGTCTTCCTTGAAGCTTTTTCACATCACCGGAAGGAAGAAGATTGATAGCGTTGATTATGCGCTTTCGTGTAGTTATATCCTGCTTTTTCAGAAATTTAACAGCTTGCTTTGAATATTGGATTTCCATAAAGTTCTCCTTTCCTTACATGCATATCATATCATCCGAAATAGTGGAAGTCAATAAAAAAGTTTAAAAAACAAACAAAAGCATTGACAAAGTTTAAAAATCATATTATCATGTTTATAAATCAAACAGAAAGCGAGGTGAGAAGATGGTAAAAGGACCTTTTGAAAAACAGATTGTATCGCATGAAATAAGAAATACACATGCAACAGTTACAGTAACAGGAACAGAAAAAGATTATGAAAAAGCAAAAGAGGTTATCAGAAAAGCGGTACGCGTATATAACCACTTTTCTGATAACAAAATGAGTTTTGAAGTTAGATTGATTAGGCGGAAAAAACCCAAAGAAAATTTATAGAAGGAGAGGTGAGAGGTATGAGTGAAAAGGAACCACTGGAATTAACTTTAGAAGATGGAACACTGACATTAGGAAGTGAAAAGTTACGTTACGTAGAAAAATATACAATAGAAGTCAGTTCTACATTACAAAAAGGAAAAGCAGAACTGACATTAAAAATGCTGGTCAATTTTTCTGATAATAGGCAAGAGCGCAATCCTTAGCAAGCTCAATCAAGATTGGAAGAGAAGCAGAACCTTTTGACTTTATTTTTTTCCAAACTGTATCAGTACGTATGTTTGCTAAAAACTCATGACCTGTGGGTGTCAGATCAGAAACAAGTATGGATATACCCCTGTCATAATAGTGAGGAGTTGTTATGAGTCCGGACTGAGACATTTGTGAAATGTGATAAATAATTTCATCATGTGAGTAATTAATTAAAAAATTAGAATCACAAGAATCTTTGGAATACATCCAAGAATGATTAAAGTCACAAGAATCTTCTATTGTTAGAAGAATATCGCGAATACAATTAGTATTTAAACGCATATAATCACAACCTTTCATTATTTGATAAGGAGATTATAGCATAACAAGAAAATTAAAGAAAGTTTGGAGGAATTTTTTAACAAGGTTATAAAGATCCATTAAAAAGCTGAATAAGGTAATCATTTCCCATAGAGACCTTCGCACACACCTCCTTTCTATAAAAAAATGGAGTTGCGAAGGCAACATATAAATACTAGCACAGTCAAAATAATTATTCAAATTATAATGCGACAAAAGCGAGGTGAGAAGATGGAAAATAGAAAGACATATATGAATCTAGCACTGAGTACAGGAAAGATTTTGAAAGGAGAAAAAATCCGTGAACTTGTTAATTTTATAGTTAATAAGTTCGCGGAAGAAAACATAAGCAGAGATGAAGCGTATCAGGTGTTGGAGGAAGTGAAAGAAGTAGTAGGGGAAGTGGCTATTGTACAACACATTGATTAGAGATTTTTTTGAAGCATTTCCTGCAATGTATAAGAAATATTGCGAAGTATATAATTTTTGTCCTCAGATTTACTTACAGGCATACTAGTGGCAGATTTCAAATTAACAACATACTTTTCACAATATTTTTTGCCGGAAGAATAGTATTCAAGATAAAAAGTTATAGGATCTACAATCTTGTCATATCGAAGCTGGCATATATGAGAATGACCGGGAGCAATAGAACAATGAGATAAATCTTTTAAAAAGTCTCGGGCAGGTGAAATGTAACAGTCAGAAAAATCGAAGTCTGTTTCAAACTTAGTTATTGTTGCAAGTGAGTTGCCAAAATTCTTTACGACCATATAAAAGGAAGGCGTACCGGGATTGATTGATTCTCCATATATACAAATGATGGCACGGGTAGATTCCTCAATCATCTTGGAATTTTGATGAGCGGTGATTATTGAAATAATGATTGCAACTGTGCTTGTAAGTAATGATACAGAAATACCAATTATTTGAAGAATATCAGACGTTTGTAGATTCATAAAAAATCTCCTTTTGTAAGTACTTGGCTTTTAGTAAAGCCTGTAAAGAGATTATAGCATAACAAGAAAATTAAAGAAAGCGAGGTGAGAAATATGACAGTACAGGAAAAAGAAATGTTTGAGGAAACAGTAAAGAACTTGGCAATGCTGGACCGTGATAGTGCTTTAATGGTAAATGCTGCAACAACAGCGTTACTGATGAAACAGACGGCAGAAGAAATGGCGAAAAAGGATATTCCGGCAGCGTAGGAAAGAAGTACAAACCGTAAAGCATACATATTAAAAGATAGGAGGTGGTTCCAATGGCTGTAATAATGGAGCTGAATGGTGGGAAAATCAGAATACATGACGATTCCATGGTAAAGACAAAAGAGGAAAACGATAGAATTATCGAACGAGTAAGTCAAATTATGATAAATGCAGAATTTAGAAGAATGAAGGAAGAAGAAAAGAAACGAGAAAAGGAAGGAACCGCCTGAGAGGCGGTAGGAAGGACAAGCAATTATGAGAAAAAGAAAATTGCACCGGTGCAAATACAAGAAAAA
>JAAYPT010000108.1 GCA_012519695.1 Clostridiales bacterium
AAATAAAACAGTTGTGTGGTAGTGAATAAAGCTGTATACTTGTATAAGTATACAGCTTTTTAGTAGGAGGAGATTATGGATAAAAAGAAAAAAAGTAAAATAATTCTTGCAATTTTAATTGCAGTACTTGTAGTGAGTGTTTCCTTTATAGTGGTATATTTTGTGAAACAAAATAATGCTAAGAATGAATACAAAGATTTACAAAACAAAGCAAAGGTAAAAGAGACTACCCAGGAAACACCGGATGAGTCACAGGAAGATGGCGAATATAAAAGCCCTATTGACTTTGAAGAACTTTGGAAAACAAATGAAGAGATTTATGCATGGATTCAAATACCGGGGACGGACATTGACTATCCAATTGCACAAAGAGCAGATGACGATGCATACTACTTGAATCATACGATAGAAGGAACAGAAGGATTACCGGGGTCTATTTATACAGAAGCGATAAATAGCAAAGATTTTTCAGATTTTAATACCGTGATTTACGGTCATAATATGAAAAACGGAACCATGTTTGCAGGTTTACATAAGTATGAAGATAAAGAGTTTTTAAAGGAAAATCCATATGTATATATTTATTTACCGGATAAAACCTTGAAATATCAGATTTTTGCAGCAGTTGTGTTTGATGACAGACATGTAATGCATAGTTTTGATTACAGTACTCCGGAAGGTCGTCAGCAATTCTTAGACGAAATCAAGGGAGTGCGAACTATGGAGTCCGGTTATGATGAAAATGTAACAGTAGGAACCGATAGTAATATCATTACACTTGCAACTTGTATAGGAGGACAACCAGACAATCGCTGGTTAGTAGAGGCGGTATTAGTAGACGATGGAACAAAATAAAGAGGGGCTTACGCTTGCAATTGTAAAGAAACGTAAGAAGAGAAGAAAAAGAATTAAAGTTATTTTAATAATAGCAGGTATAATAGTAGCACTTTGCATCTGTGCGGTAGCGGCATTTTTTATCTTGCGTAAAGTAGGAGAAAATAGTCTAAAGGGAAATGTACAAAATCAGGCAAAGGAAAATTATATAACATACCAAGGGAAAAAGTATCAGTATAAGAAAGATATGGTAAATATTCTGTGCTTAGGAGTGGATATACGACAGGAAAATCTGGACGAATGGGCACAGGAAGATGCACAAGCACAGGAAGAAGTGTCTCAGGAAAATGAAAGTGAAAGCAAACAAGAAGCAATAGAGCGTCAAAAACTTATGGGAAATAAAACCCAAAGACGAGCAGGACAGGCAGACGCTATTTTTCTGGTAGCCCTGGATACCAAGGAGCACACAATGGATGTAATTGCAGTTCCAAGAGATACTATGGTTCCGGTAAAAAAATATTCCGTTAGCGGGGAATATGAAGGAACACAGGAAATGCAGATTACTTTGCAGCATGCATATGGAGATGGCAAGGAACAAAGTTGTGAATTGATGGAGGAGGCAGTATCAAACCTGTTTTATCAATTGCCAATCAACGGATATTGTTCTATTAATATGTTGGCACTTCCTATTGTAAATGATGCAGTAGGTGGTGTGACGGTGCATATTGATGAGGATTTGACCTTGCTAAATCCGGAATTTACAACAGGAAGTGATGTACTGCTACAGGGGAAAGCAGCAATGGACTTTGTAGGTGGCCGTGATATTACGGTAGCCCAGAGTAGTCTTGCGCGAATCGGAAGACAGAAGGAATATCTGATGTCTTTTGTTCCAACAGCTAAAAAGGCGATAAAAAAGGATATTACTTTGCCAGTGCAGTTATATCAGACGTTAAGTCAATACATGGTTACAGATATCAGTGCAGATGAAGTGACCTATCTTGCATCCGAGGGAATTCAGTGTGACTTTTCCCAGGACAATCTGCATATTGTAGATGTAGATGTGCAGATGGGGGAGCAGTACGAGGAATACTATGCTAAGGATGATGAACTTTACCAAATGATTATTGATATTTTTTATGAGGAAGTAAAGTTTAAGAATCTCTTAATCTGTAAAAAAGAGAATGTTATTGTAAAAAGAAATGTGCTATAATTCTGCGTTGTAAGGAAAATCCAAAGAAAATTAGTGAGGATGAGAAAATGAAGAAGAAAAAACATGGAAAAAAGCATAGAAAAGCGTGGAAGATTGTAGTAGCAATCTTAGCGGTTATTGTAGTATTGATTTTGGGAGTGGTAGCTTTTACATGGAGTAAGTTCCAGAAGATGGATAAAATTGAACTGAAAAATGTAAAAGTAAATAAATTACAACCGGAAACAGAGAAAGCACTAAAAGGATATACCACAATAGCACTGTTCGGATTGGACAACCGTTCCAATGGAAACTTCAAAAGTGGAAATAGTGATACCATTATTGTAGTAAGTATTAACAACGATACCGGTGAGATAAAAATGGCATCCGTATACCGAGATACTTATTTGGACATTAGCGAGAATAAGTTCCGAAAAGCAAATGCGGCATATAGCAGTGGTGGTCCGGAGCAGGCAGTTAATATGTTGAATAAGAATTTGGATTTAAATATTACAGATTATGTAGCGGTTGATTTTAATGCTGTGGTAGAGGCAGTAGACTTGCTAGGCGGCATTGAATTAGATGTTACTTCAGAAGAAGTAAGCTATATGAACGATTATATCGATGGAGTAAGCGAGGTGACAGGTAAGAAAAGTCATCATGTAAGTGCAGGAAAGCAGACCTGTGATGGTGTACAGGCTACAGCGTATGCAAGAATTCGATATACCACAGGGTGGGATTATAAACGAACAGAACGCCAAAGAACGGTAATTACCAAAATGTTTGAAAAGGCAAAAGGGACAGATTTGCTCACGTTAAACAAGATGTTAGATGAAATACTTCCGGAAGTTTCCACCAGCTTAAGTGCCGGAGAAATCTTGAACATGGCAGGAGATATGACAAAATATCATATGGGAGAAAATACCGGTTTTCCATTTGATAAAGAATCTACCAACCTTGGAAAATTAGGAAGTGTGGTAGTTCCGGTAGATTTAGAAAATAATGTCATTCAGCTTCATCAATTTTTATATGCAAATGAATCCTATACACCATCCCAAACGGTAAAAGATTTGAGCAAAACCGTACACGACAGTACAGGATATTAAAAACGAGACGAAACAGCTTATACCAAGCAGGTATAGGCTGTTTTTATATCATGGAAAATACCATGTTGTATTAAAGTGTGAAAGTTATGATTTTCCTATGATATAAAAAACGTTCCGCTAAGGAGGATTGCTCAGCATTTCTGACGAGTTTTGTCAATAAAACGCTAATAACATGCGCAAAATTCATATAATAATAAAAAATTTGGAAAAAAATGGTAAAATATAGAAAAAGAGAAATGAAGGTGAGAATGTGGACGGAATCGGAAAAATTATTTTGGAAGAGAGAGAACGAGCAGGAATTATGCAAAGTGAGTTATGTAAGGGAGTATGTTCGGCGGCCACGTTATCAAGATTAGAATGGTCTGAACAAAATATAGGACAATGGGGTATCGATGTGTTTTTGCAACGTTTAGGAAAATCCCAAGATAAGTTTTGGACAATTGTTCATATTGGCGATTATGAACTTATGGAATTACGAAGAAAGTTGTGGAACTATATTTTACATAAAGATTATGAAAAAGCTGAAAAGGAAATAAAGAAATATCAGAAATGCGCAGGAAAAGAAACGATGCATGAGCAGTTTTGGAAGAAATGCCAAGGATTGATAAAAGGAAAAAGAGATAATGATTGGAAAGGAGCATTGCAAAGTTTTGAGGAAGCAATAAGGGCGACGCTACCCGATTTTTCTATAAAAAAGATAAGGAATACATTGATGGGAAGGGATGAGATGCAAATCGTGCTTTTGATGGTAGAGGCATACCAAAGCATTGGTGAGGAGGAAACAGCCCGACAAATGACAAAGGATCTTATAGAAAATATTAAGGGAAAACACTGGGATGAAGAAGAATTGGCAAAAATTTATCCAAAGGCAGTGAAGGTTTATAATGAATTTTTGAAAAAAGAAAATCAATATGAGCAGGTTATTGCTCTTTCGCAAGAGGCAGCGGAAATGTTAATAGAAAATGGAATTATATTTTTACTAAAGGAACTATTACAAGACGTTGTTTGGGGAATGGAGTGCTGTCAAAAGGTAGAGGAAAGACGATTTACCATTCGAGAAGAAATGGAATATAAACAGCTGAAAAAGCAAATTCAAGTGTTAAAAGAAGTCTGGGAGGAGTATGGTAATCTGCCGGAAGACAGTATGCTGTATTGCACCAATGTACAAAAGGATGTAAGTGTCAGCAATGAAATTATGGCGAAATGTCGAAAACTGTGTAATTTGTCACAGGAAAAGGCAAGCGAGGATGTCTGTACGGTAGAACAATATTCCAGAATAGAGACAGGAAAATGTTCTCCGTTGGAGAAGAGCTATCGGGCGTTAATGGAAAAAATGAACCAGGCGCAAGAACGAAATCGGTTTTTTATTAATGCACAGGAATACAGTATACATGAGAAGATGCGAAAAATAGAATTAAAAATAAATGGTAGGGAAACACGACGAGCCTCTACAGAATGGAAGATGGTGAGAAAAGAGATTACGAATGATAGTTTGAATAATCAACAATATATTGCAAGATATGATGCGCTAATGAGGCATTATAATGGAGAAACAGAACTTTTGGAATACGCAAAGGAGTTGGAACAGGCATTACATATCACTATGCCAGAATTTGAAAGTGTTGATATTACGAAATGGCCATTGTCTAGAAATGAGATAATATTATTAACAAGTATTGCAAATGCATATTATATCATTGGTAGAAGTGCTGAAGCAAAACATATTTATTATGCATTGTGGGAATCTATTTTGGAAAGCAAAACAAATAGTATATATCATATTACAGAGTATAGATTATTGGCTTATAATATAGGCATAATGGAAGGCTTAGAACAAAATTATTCAAAAGCTAAGGAAATATTGAATTGTGGGATGAAAAGTTGTATGTTATCTGGGCGATTTGAAATGGTACCAAGTTTTCTGTACGGACTAGGATGGTGTTTGCGAGAAGCAGATAAGGAGCAAGAAGGAGAAAATGACGAAAAAGCCCGTCATATTTTAGAACAGGCTTTTCATTTTGGAAACATATTGAAACTACCAAGTCTCTCAAATGAAATATGTAATTATTATGAAGAGGAATGGCAATGTAAAATTGTGTATTAACACACTCCGTCAATAAAATTTGGATGTGTAGCAACAATTGTTACATCCTGTGAATCAGTATTAGGAGAAACGGTTAAAGCTCCCAGGGCTGCAACTGCGCACAATGCTACTGCAAAGATAATGGATTTTGTTGATTTTAAAATGTTTTTTTTCATAAATTTTCACTCCTTTTTTCGCTTGTTTGCAAGGCAATTATGTAAAAAAAACACTCAAAACCCCATGAGCTTGAATGTGAAAAAACAGGGGTAAATTTAACGTATGATGTCATGGCATTTTTTGTAGAAAGTTGTCATAATAAAAGGTTACGGATAAATAAGATAAGCAATAAAATATTCCGATTTGGTCGCTTAAAATTTGTGATTAAATCGGAATATTTGTTTATGTTTTTTGAAAAATAATTGACATGATACTGGAAAATGTTTACAATAAAATTTAGTTGAGGGAAAAGAGGGCTAAAGAATTAGTAAGGAAAAATTCATAGCCTGTCATTCGACAGATTACTGGTTCGGTAGAAATACCAAAGAAAATGAAAAAAATAAATATAAAGGAGAGAAAGTTATGGCATACCTTATAGGTTATTTTGGCGTAATATTTTTCATGTCATATCTAATCGTTCATTTTGGAATGAAAGGAAAGTATATGAAAAAATACGGGGAACCCATGGGAACAGGAAAAGAAATTTTTAGAATCATTATAATTGGAATTGTATTAAGTGCAATCAGTATGTTAGGTAAATAGTGCAAAGAAATGAGAAGGAAAAGAGGGAAAAAATGAATCAAAGGGATGTAAACAGAACACTGATAAACCAGTTTGTGCAACAGCAGGATTTAAACGAACAGCAACAGAAAACATTGGAACAGTGGTTCCTTACATATGAAAGCAAGTTGCAGAAATTGTACGAGTATTATAAAAATGTGTTTAACAGTAACTGTGATTTGCACACAGAGCAAGGGATAACGCTGCCGAAAGAGCAGTGGAAAAGTCTGATATCAGGAGCCATTGAACTAATGCAGCGGATTTTGCCACTGGGAAGTGTGGTAGACCTGAGAAAAGAAAGGCTACAGGGGGCATTTCCAAAACTGGAGCAGGTGGAAAAAGTAAGAGTTGTCATTACACAAAGGTTTTTAAGCTATACGAATGAAGGATATTTTACTTATGCAGGTGTGATATATCCGGTTGGCAACCTGACAGGAAGTCAGGTCATTCATTTTAATTCGCAGATGGTTCAAAAGGTAGTCCATCTTGGTTATGAAGATGAACAGGACAGTGCGTATGTGTACCTGACAAAGCAGGAATATATCCTGCAAAAGGGAAAACGTAGTTACGAATTTGCTTCAAAAGAAGAAGGCAGAAAGTTAAGGGAGAAAATGGAGGGAAGAGATGTCGAAGGAAATAAAAATTAATATAGAGGCACTGGAAGAGGCGTTGGAAAATCTAAGAAATGCCAGTGCAACATTTGAAACTTACAGTACAGAATTTATCGGGAAAGCCCGAAACTGTATGGATGGATTTCAGTCTGATTTTACAGAAGAAATGAGCTGGCTTTTGAAAAATATGTCAGATACAGAGGCGCCACAGCTTTTGGAAAATATCGAGGAATTTATAAACGAAACAGAAATTTTAAAACAGGGATTTCAAGATGCAGATAATGGAATCGCAGAACAATTCAAATAGATAAGGGAGAAAAAGATGGGAAGATGTTGTAAGAAATACCTGAATAAGATGTTGGATGCGTATCAGGAAGAATTAGCAGATATTTCAAAAGCCATTCAGAAGAATTTTGAAGATATGGACTTTGAAAATGCAAAGACAAGAGAGGATATGGAGCTGATTGTGGGCGATATGAGAGCAGCCTGCGAAGCACTTAAAAGTACCATAGAAAGCCAGAAGGTATAGAAAGATTGGACATAAAAATATAAACCCAAAGGGATAAGATGAAAAATATGAGACAGAAAGTATAAGACGCAAAGATGCAAAAATATAGGACATAAGAGTATAGACAAGAAAGGGAAGAGAATGTTTCATCGTGAACTGAAAATTAATTATGGAATGCTGGGTGATTTGATAAGCAACATAGAAAGTTATCGGTCAGCATTATCTGTTATGAAACAGAGCGTAGAAAAGATATGGGAACTGTTAGAGGAAAGCTCCGGAGAGGCATACGAAGGTCTGGAAGAACGAAAAGAGACTATTTTAGGACAGATTAGTTCCTGTGAAGAAGAGTTGACAGACCTGCATGATTTATTGGCAGGATACAGTTATGACATGCAAAGTGTAATCGCACCGGTAGATGGTGAGCAGACAATGGTGGTAGACCGAAACGATATCTGGTTTAACATGCAAAGTATTTTAAGTGCATGTGACAGAATTGCTGCCATGGTATATAATGTGAATGTTCCATGGCTAGGGACAACTTATACTGCATTTGCCAAAGAGGAAGTAAAAGAAAAAGAAACCAAGTATTACAACAAGTTGGAAGAAGTTCAGCAAAAGATACAGAAAAAGTATCAGGACAGCATTGCAGGATACAAGGATGAACTGGTAAAGCTGTACGAAGATAAGGTTATAGTATATGAAAATACAGATGATGTATATGCATCAAAGGTAAGCAAAGACTATTATCCCAAGTACACCAGTCTGGGCGAAGGAATTTTAAATGTTTTTGAGTGGCTGGGAGATGCAGTAACCGGTTTTGTAGGTGGTGTAATCGAAGGAGTCATAGGAGTTATAGACGGAATAGGAGAATTCCTTTTTGGAATCGGAGAGTTTGCAGTTTCCGAATGTGTTGTGTTGGTAAATAAGGGAATGGGGAGCGAACCACCTGATTGGGCACTGAAGAATGTAAAAGGAACGAAAGAGCAGATAGGTGCGATTCTGGATGACCCAATGTTACTGGTAGAGGGGATGGCACAGGGAATCAGTGATACATATGAAAGTGAAGGAATCTGGTACTGTGCAGGATATGCAGTAGGAACCTAT
>JAAYPT010000109.1 GCA_012519695.1 Clostridiales bacterium
CCTCGCTTTCTTCATATCCGTCTCTTATCTTTTTTAACGTTTGAATCGTTTCATTGATAAGATACTCATCCAAAATAGCTATTACTTCATTACTGGCATTCACCAATTCATTCACACTGTCTCGTGCCAACCCGGCACCTTCCATTTCTCCGAGGCTTTCCCTTACTGCCCGGCAGGTATCCTGCAATGCTTCCAACTCTGCGATTCGCAGATTTACTTCTAAATAACTTACTTCCAGACTATTCTTCATAAAGTTCTTCGTCCGCCTCCTCAAAATCCACTTTCCACTGTTCCAACTGGTCTTCCACATTTTGAAAAATAGTTTCTGCCGCTTCCTTCAGCGTGCTGGTTTTTTCTATATATTCAGCAAGGTTATCGTGCACCTGTCCCTGCTTTACACTTTTCCATACCACATCTCCCATGATTTTCTGGTACTCACTTAACAGATACATTACATTTTCCTTCATTTCCCGAAATGCAGTTTTTTCCATCGTTACCTTGGAAAAGCTTACCTTAATATCTACTTCTGCCACGTTGTTGCTCCTCCATCTGAATTTCCTGTTCTACTTGCACTATCCGCTCTCTGGTATATCTGATTTTTCGATTTAACTCTTCCAGTTCTTCTGTAAAAGAATTTTCTATCCTTTTCAATTCTTTTGTCTTTTCTTCCACCTTTTCATAAAGACTCCGAACATTCTGTCCGCTAACCCTGCCTTCCAAGACATATCGCATAGACGCAACACTCCGCTGACAAATAAACAGACTCTGAAAACGATTTAACACGCCTTTTTTTTCCAGTTCAAAAGTCACAATGTCTTCTAATCTCTTCTGGTTTGTGTTCAAAATCTCCTGTGCATATTCCAACTGTCTGCTACATTTCTTCTTTTTCATTTCCAAGTCTTCTAACTCTCGTTGCAGCCTTTCTTTCTCCATCCGCTTGCTCAAAAACTCACCCCACTTCCTGTTCTTTTCTGTTACAAAGTCAGCTACAATTTTTCATACTTTGGATTTTACTGAATCAGCCGTCTATGGAATCATAGACCTAGACAATTTCCCTATCCTTTTTTGTATACTCTCCTCGTAACTTACTATAAGTGTAATTTTTTTTCTCTTTTCTGTCAACTGTTTTCTTTGTATAACAAAGAACTATGAGAAACACGCTTTGCGAGTTTGGCAAGTTATCAATAAAAAAATCTGGAACTGGATTGCCGCTTTTTTGACCAATTTTTATAGTAGAAATACCGCCATTTAATACAAAAACGCATTGTCTCCACAGCACCAAGTACTATGAAAACAATGCGTTCTACATTTTTGAAGAATCAATATTCCGTTTTGATTTTGGATGTCCTTATATACACCCAGAGGAAAATTTCGCCCTAAGGTCTCCAAATTGTTTTTAATGAATCTTTCTCTACTTCAGATCTATTTCGAATTCAAAGACTGTGGTTTGTTTTTTAGGTGGTGGGTGTCCTTAAGTGGAGACATAATTAAATAAAAAATTTTTACTTTGTAAATTTTTTATAATATTCATTATTTTTATACGATTGTTCAATCTGATAAAACAAATCAACATCCTTCTCATCTGACCACACATCAAATCCAACATATGGAGAAGTACGATATTGGATGCAAATATTATATTCTTCAATTCGAAACTCTCTTGACTTTTCTGTTTTGGTTAAATAAATATGTAAATCTTTCTTTAACGGATATTCTTTACCTTCATAATACATTATTGGTCCATTCTCTGTAGGATATAATGCAAAAAAAACATTCTCCTCTTTGAAATATAGCCCTGTAAAATACGGCATTTGCTTTTTTCCATTATTATATTCTCTTTCTCCAGTAATTCTATTCAACATACAATGCTCATGTATTTCTATATTTGATAATTCAACAACTGCATCAATCATACTATTGCCTCCTTAGCCATTCTTCAAATCCAGATAATAATTTATCAATGTTTGCATTTGGTCGTGAAGATGAATTGATTATCTCCATATTTGTAGCTCCCCTTTCACTTACTAACCAATCATATGTTGGTCCTAATTTATCTCCATATCTTCGCATATTAACTTCATAGATATAGTCTCTAAGTGGTTGTGGAGTTGCATTCTTATATTTTATTCCTAAATCTCTTCTAGCTTGATTCAAAGTACGAGCCACTTGTTCCTCTGACATTCCGCTTGAAAGCAATTCTTCTCCATAGGATTTTAAACCTGCAACTTCATTTATCACAATAATCCTGTAATAGATAGAGGTGTGCATCACCACTCTTGAAGCACTTGTGACTTCGTTGTTTGAGACTGCTCCCTCTGCTTTGCAGGATTTTGCGTATTAGCTGGATGTTGGCAGTATCTATTCTGTACTTCGTATATCTAACCAGATTGTAACCCGCATTGAAGTGAGGATTCTATCTACTTACAATAAACAAAAGAAAGGATTTTTATTATGTACATTATAGGCATTGATATTGGAAAAAATCATCACGAAGCTTCTATTGTTTCTCCGGAAGGCAAACAAATCGGACATTCGCTTCGCTTTGCAACTACACACAAAGGTGCTGATTCTCTGATGACTTTTATTTTCAAAAATATCGGTAATTCGCCTTGTGTATTCGGCATGGAAGCCACTGGTCATTACTGGTATCCTATTTATTCTTTCCTCAAATCAAAAGGATACACCATCTATGTAATCAATCCAATCCAGTCTGATTCTCTCAGAAAAATGTATATCCGACAAACAAAAAATGACTCCATAGATTCTTTTCTGATTGCAGAAGTAATACGCTTTGGGCAGTTTTCAACAACTTCCATGGCGGATGAAAACATACTTGCCATGCGACAGTTATGCCGTTATCGAGATTCTGTTGTTTCCTCCAGAACTTAAATTAAGCTTCGCATCAGTACAATTATGGAACAGATTTTCCCAGAGTACGAAAAACAGTTTTCCTCTCTATGGTTGAGCACATCCATGAGCATTCTGGAAAAATACCTCACCCCTGAGAACATTCAAAATGCCCCGATAGATGAGCTCTTTGAAATCATAAAAGATAAGAGCCACAACAAGCTTACCATGAAAAAAGCTGTTTCTATCAAAGAAGCTGCGGCGGATACCTTTGGTATTAAAATAGCACAAGATGCATTCGCTTTCCAGTTAAAACATCTTATTGACAGATTGAATTTCCTTGATGAACAGATGGAAGCTCTTGACCATGAAATTCTCAGTTACTATGAGAAGTTTGATTGTTACCTCCATACAATTCCGGGAATCGGCATGATTGCTGCTGCAACCATCTTAGCTGAAATTGGTGATATAAATAGATTTAAAAGTTCATCTGCCTTGGTTGCCTTCGCCGGCATTGATCCAACCGTAAGGCAATCCGGCGAATTTAACAGCATACATAACCACATGTCAAAACGAGGTTCCCCTTACCTGAGGCATGCAATCTTCCTTGCTGCAACCACCTGCTCTTTTCACAACAGTCCTCTAAATGCCTATTACAAAAAGAAGCGTGAACAGAGCAAACACCACCTGACTGCTACCGGCGCAGTAGCAAGAAAGCTTACCACCGTAATCTACGCCGTATTACGGGATGGTAAGCCTTATGAACCTAAAAAATTTTGTTAATGACTGGTAGTAAGACTAGGATTTAAGCCTGCCGATGGGGAGGCTTAGTTGTGATGCTCATTTATTGAAACATTCCATTTTTCTCTTAGTATATCTTCTATTTTGGGATATTCTATTTCTCCATATTTATTCCTTGTTCCATTGATACCCTTTAATGCATCCTCCGGATTATCCCACTCTGCTTCACATTCATCACAACATATAAATATTTTTTTAGTTAATTTATCTTGAGCAATTTCAAGTAAGCCTTGCTTACATATCTTACAGTAACCGATATTATACATTTTAGATTCCTCCCATCACTTATGATAATCTCCAAAAGACGGAAATGCCGTAATTAAATCAGTACTTTCGTCCAACGTTACTATTGTTATATAATCCATTTGAGCACCAGTGTTAATATATCCACTTTCATAACCTGCATTTTTGTACGGAATGTTATAAATTGTTCCTCCCATTCCATCCGATATCGGTTCAACCAAATGACGTTGTTCCCATGCATCATTTACCATATCTATCGGATTCCCGTTAAATACACCATGTGTTTCTCGACTATTATTTGGAACCGCATGTCGATTAATATGATCAACTCTAGTTTCACCTTTCTTACTAACAATTGCGTCCCAGTTTAATTTTCCACTTGACTTCCCATAGCTGGTCTCCACCTTCCCAACATTTCCATAATAGTCCGCTGCCACTGCGGCATTTACTCCAACTACCACTCCCCGGAATGCTTTCTCTACCATATCCCACGTCTCATCGTCTATATAAGACTTGGCACTTAC
>JAAYPT010000110.1 GCA_012519695.1 Clostridiales bacterium
TTAGACACCTTAATTTTACCATAACAAAAGAGTAAGTTCCTTATATTTTGGGCATTTTCTTAAAGTTGTTTACTACTAGCCCAGAAAAAATAGGGGTTGTGGATAAAAGTACGGAAACTCAAGGAAAGTATGGAATTCCAAATTTTTGGCACTTTCTGCATAATTTTTACTTGTTTGCAACTTTAAAATGATAATTTATCTAAAATCCTTACTTCACATCCTGCTTACTATTTCGATACTGTACCGGTGTCATTCCGTACTTTTTCTTAAACAGGCGGTTAAAGTGTTCTACATTCTGATACCCTACGCTATCTGCAATGTTTTCCACTGTCATACTGGTATTTTTCAAAAGTGTACGCGCCTTTTTCATTCGTACAGATTTTACAATCTCCCCAAATGTTTTTCCTGATTTTTCCTTAATGTACTTAGACAAATATGGCTTAGACAAGTGCATCTGCTCTGTCAGTTCTTCTAAGGTTACTGTTAAATAGTTTTCCTGAATATAGTTCATAATTTCATTGAGACGCTCATCTCTGCACTGATCTAACTGCTTTACGGCATCTAACTTATTTACCGCTACGCAAAGTGCTGCAATGGAGGATTTAATAATATCCTCATCAATACCAACGCCCCAGTACATTTTTCCATCACAGCAAATTCCTACATAAGTTACTGCCTTTGCGGAAGAACCGGTAGACATGGAGTGTTCTTCGTACACGGACAATTCGTAGCTTACGTTAAAATATTGTTTCAGTGCATTACTTACTGCATCCAAACGTCCATTTCCGTTTCCTGCTACGGTACGCACCTGTCCGCCGTGTGAAATAGTTGCTTCTGCCATAATTCCGTCTACCTGTTTGAAATGACACTCTGCAATCTGGAAATAAGGCATATCGTTTACATAGTGTTCTTCAAATATCTGATAAACCAGTTGTGGTGAAAGTTCCATATGGCGGCGATCAGAAACACCTTTTACGGTATATCCTACTTCTTCACGCATCTTATCCGGAATAGTCATTCCGTAGTTCTGTTTCAAAATATAGGCAACGCCGCCCTTTCCGGACTGGCTATTGATACGAATTACGTCAGAATCATAAGTACGTCCTACATCCTTTGGATCGATTGGCAGATATGGCACTGTCCATTTTCCATTTGGATTCTTTTCTCTGCATGCCATTCCCTTGGCAATCGCATCCTGATGAGAACCGGAAAATGCGGTGAATACCAACTCTCCTGCGTATGGCTGACGTGGAGATACCTGCATTCTGGTACATCTCTCATATACTTCTACCAGTTTTGACATATTGGAGAAGTCCAGTTCCGGGTCTACCCCATGGGAAAACATATTCATACCAAGTGTTACAATGTCTACATTTCCGGTACGTTCTCCGTTTCCAAACAATGTTCCTTCGATTCTGTCTGCTCCTGCCAAAATACCAAATTCCGCATCACAGATACCTACGCCACGGTCATTATGTGGATGCAGAGAAAGCACTACATTTTCACGATACTTCATGTGCTTGCTCATGTATTCTACCTGACTTGCAAAAACGTGTGGCATTGCATTTTCTACAGTTGTTGGCAGATTGATAATTGCTTTTTTATCCGGAGTTGGTTTCCATACATCCAGTACTGCATTACACACATCTAATGCATAATCCACTTCTGTACCGGAAAAACTTTCCGGGCTGTATTCAAAGGTAAAGTTTCCTTCTGTTTCGTCTGCTAATTTTTTCAAAAGCTCTGCGCCGTCTATTGCAATTTTCTTAATCTCTTCTTTGCTCTTTTTAAATACCTGCTCACGCTGTGCCAATGAAGTGGAATTATAAAGGTGAACTACTGCATGTGGTGCTCCTTTTACTGCTTCAAAGGTCTTGCGGATAATATGTTCTCTTGCCTGTGTTAATACCTGAACGGTTACATCATCCGGTATCATATTTCGCTCAATCAATGCCCTCATAAAGTTATATTCTGTATCAGATGCTGCCGGGAATCCTACTTCGATTTCTTTGAATCCCACATCTACCAAAAGCTGGAAGAATTCCAATTTTTCATCTAAGCTCATTGGCTCAATCAATGCCTGATTACCGTCACGCAAATCTACGCTACACCAAATTGGTGCTTTTGTAATGTATTCCTTTTTCACCCAGTCATAAGTTACTTCCGGTGGCATAAAATACTGTCGTTCATATTTTTCATAGTTTTTCATTTTCTATCCTCCAACTTTTATTTTTCTATTTCCTTAGCGTATCGTTTTTAATGTAATAGGTCGCAATTTCCTATTACATTAAAAAATCTTCCGTTCCTACTATCCCAAAAGGGATAATAGAGACGAAAGATATATCATCCTGCGCGGTACCACTCTACTTCATGTTTCCATGCTCTTATCAGCACTTTCATGCTCATCTCTGTAACGGGAGAATCCGTCTTAGCCTACTATATGCTACCTTTTCAGCCAGAAGCTCCAAGGCGAGTTCACTGTATTGTCCCTGCCATCTTCCACCACCGATGGCTCTCTGTAAGTTTCTTTACAGCTACTATTCCTTTTCTTTGCTTTTCATGGAACTTATCATAACATACATCTTTCGCACTGTATAGTGATAATTTTAATCAGTTTTCTTGATGTATGTTATCATTTTTTATAAGAATTGTCAATGCTCCTATTTTACCATTTCTTCTGAATGCTAAGTTTATACATGCATATGCAAGTATTTTTCTTTTGTAGCAAGTCCGCCGCGAATATGACGTTCCTGTTTATTCACGTCTAATACCTTCCGTGCCTCTTTTGCAAGGGTCGGATTAATCTGGACAAGTCGCTCGGTTACGTCCTTGTGTACGGTACTTTTACTGATTCCAAACTTCTTTGCAGTCTGGCGCACAGTTGCATTTTCTTCAATTATATAATTAGCGATATTGATGGCTCGCTCTTCTATGTATCCTTTCAAAAGAATCCCTCATACATTGTTTTTTTATAATGTATGAAAGGCTCATTTTCTTTATGACATTACATTTATTTTTCTTTATTTCATAATCGTTATACTCCCCATTCTCCCCTTTTCTACAGCTTTATCTTGGCAAATGCCTCTGCAAATGCATTGTTCACCGGTTCTTTGGCTTCTTTCTTCATTTTATTCATATACTTGTTCACGTCTTTTTTCGATACTCCGCCACCGCTTTCCTGTTTTCGTTTCTCAAAGGCAGACAGTTTTTCCCGATAGCCACATACACAGGTAAAACGCTTATTTTCCCCTTCTCCTACCAGTTCCATCTTCTTATGACACTGTGGACAACGGGCATTGGTGACTCTGGATAGGGTCTTTCGATAACCACATGCTCTATCCTGACATACCAGCATACGTCCGTTCTTGTGATTTACTTCTAACATAAGTTTTCCACATTCCGGGCACTTTTTATTGGTAAGATTATCGTGACGATACGTTTTAGATGATGCAGTAATATCCTTTACGATGTCTACAGTATAGTTTCGTATCTCTGCTTCAAAGTCCTTCTTTTTTGCCTTTCCTTTGGCAATATCTGCAAGTTCCTGTTCCCATCTTGCCGTTAATTCCGGTGAGGTCAATCCTTCTGGTGCAAGTTCTAACACCTGTTTTCCTTTCGAAGTCAGATGAATATACTTATCTCGTTTTTCAATCATAAAGCTGTTAAACAACTTTTCTATAATATCCGCTCTGGTTGCAACAGTTCCAAGACCTCCCGTTTCGCCTAAGGTCTTTTTCAACTCCTTGTCATTGCTTTCCATATAGCCTGTGGGATTTTCCATAGCTGCCAAAAGTGTTGCTTCGGTAAATGGCACCGGTGATTTTGTTTTTCCCGTGGTTATTTTCCCTTCGATAAAAACAATCTGCTGACCTTTGGTAAACTCCGGCATATGTTCTGCAAACTCTTCCTTTTCTTCTATCCCTTCTGCGGACTGGTCTGACATTTTAATTTCCTGCCATCCCGGTTGTTCCACGATTTTGCCCTTTACGGTAAAGTGTTCTCCTGCACAAACAGCTGTAACTTCTGTCTGTTGATAAATACATGGTGGCAACAGCACCGCTAAAAATCTGGATACCACAAGCTCATATATCTTTCGCTCTCCATACTCTAACTCGCTCATGTTAATGCCCTGCTCTGTGGGAATAATGGCATGATGATCTGACACCTTACTGTCATTTACAAAAGATTTATTCCCTGTCAGTGGTGTTTTCAACAACTGACGACAAATCTGTGCATAATTTCCACTTTGGCATGCCTTGATACGTTCTTTCAGTGTATCTACAATATCTGCTGTCAAATATCTGGAATCTGTTCTCGGATAGGTCACAACCTTATAATGCTCATACAGTCTTTGCATATAGTCTAAGGGCTGTTTTGCAGAAAACCCATACATGCGGTTTGCGTCCTGCTGCAACGCTGTCAAATCATAAAGCTGCGGTGCATAGGACTTTTGCTGTTTTTTCTTTACTTCTTCTATGACTGCGGTTTCGTTCTTTGTCTGCTGGAATACTTTTTCTATTTCTTCTTTGGAAAAGGTACTGGTACTGTTATTTTTCTTAGAACGCCAATTCCAGGTAACTCCTCCACCCTTTATTTTTATTCCATAGTATTCCTTTGGCTGAAATGCTTTTATTTGCGCTTCTCTTTTTGCAATCATGGCAAGGGTTGGTGTCTGTACTCTGCCACAGGAAAGTTGTGCGTTATGTTTTACCGTTAAGGCTCTTGTGGCATTTAGTCCCACTAACCAATCTGCCTCCGCTCTTGCTACTGCCGCTTCGTACAACTTCTGATAATCTCTTGCATCTTTTAAATGAGCAAATCCCTCTCTGATTGCCTTATCGGTAACAGAAGAAATCCACAGCCGCTTCATAGGCTTTTTCACACCTGCTTTTTGGATAATCCAACGTGCCACCAGTTCTCCTTCTCTTCCTGCATCCGTAGCGATAATAATCTCTCCGATATCCTTTCGATACATCTGCGCCTTTACGGTCTGGTACTGGCGGCCTGTTTTCTTAATTACCTGTATCTCTAACTTTTCCGGCAACATGGGAAGTGTCTCTAACTTCCATTCCTTCCACTGATTGCCGTAGCTTTCCGGGTCTGACAACTCGATGAGGTGTCCCAATGCCCAGGTTACTACATAATCCTTTCCTTCTAAAAATCCATTTCCTCCCTGTTTACACTGGAGTACTCTTGCTATATCACGCCCTACGCTGGGCTTTTCTGCGATTACTAATGATTTCATATCAAATCCTCTTTCATTTTCCTGCTGTTTTACTTCTTATTGTAGCATTCTCACTTGAGACTTACTACTTTTTTTCATATATTTTCTTACTTTTTCATAAAATAAACAGATTCCATGTACGAGGCTTTTTATGAAATTATCGAAAATGCAACAACTTATTTTAATAGAACTCTTTTTATTTATCCTGCTTTTGGGAGCATATACAGAGCACCACACAAAGGATGCTTCTGATATTTTATCTACGTCTTCTAATGAAGTGTATCGATTAATTTCGGAAGAGGAAACTATTTCTTCTAATTCAGAAAACAAGGATTACATTAAATGGGTGGATTTTAAAGTAACAAAAGAAGCTATGCAAGATGCTTATGAATATGATGTAACTACTTACGGTCAGGAAACACACTTGGACTGGATTTCTCTCCTTGCCTACCAGGCTTGCAAAAATGGCGGAAACTTTAGTCACTATCGTTCCGGTGATATATCTCTTATTGCAAAGAAATTACTTGCAAAGGAAACTACTTTAGGAGCCCTTACCAAAGATTTAAAATACTACACCTATTATTACGAAGCCTACAGTGCGGTATTAGGTGGATTAGTTGGAGAATATGAAGTTCCAGCCACCTCAGAAACTCCTTCCGATAATGCTGTTTCTGAGGATGATACTGTTTCTTCTGATGATACCGCTTCTCCCAACACTACTACTGCAAAAAAGAATAGTTCTGCAAAAAAAGATTCCCACATCATATGGGAAAAGAAGTACGGCTTAAAAGGATTCCTTCCACTTGCCAAAAACTTTCCTTATTCTGACTATGATGACTTCGGTGTTTCCCGCTCCTATGGCTATAAGAGACAGCATCTGGGACATGACATGATGGGGCAGACCGGAACACCTATTATTGCCGTGGAATCAGGCTATGTGGAAGCCATCGGTTGGAATCAGTACGGTGGCTGGAGACTGGGTATCCGCAGTTTTGACGGAAAACGCTATTACTATTATGCTCACCTGCGCCAAAATTTTCCTTATTGCAAATCTCTGACAGAAGGTAGCGTTGTGACCGCCGGAGATGTCATCGGATATCTCGGACATACCGGATACAGCACCAAAGAAAATGTAAATAATATCGATATTCCCCACCTCCACTTTGGATTACAGCTTATCTTTGATGAATCTCAAAAAGAGGGGAATAATGAAATCTGGGTTAGTTGTTACGAACTAACACGTTTCTTGTACCAGAATCAAAGTGAGACGGTAAAAGATGAAAACACAAAAGAGTGGCATAGAATTACCGAAATGAGAGATCCTGCTGTAAAAGAATGGAAGAAGGCACACAAAAACTAACTGTACCTTCTCCCATTTTCAACCTTTAAAAAATTCCCTTCACCTCGTTTTCATACTTCTCCAACCAATTTGATTTTTTCACTTTCTAATTACCTCTCTCTACCCTTTTTTATTTTATGTAATAAACATAATTTTCTTTTCTTGGTGCTGCCTTTGGTTCTTCTCCATTGGTATAACCGATGACACAATGTCCGATTCCTTCGTAATCTCCTTCAATACCAAGTGATTTTAAAATTTCTTTTCCAAATGGACTTTCAAATTCTTCCTTTGCACGATGAATCCAGCAGCTTCCAAGTCCTTCGTCATGTGCTGCCAACATCAAGTTACCCATTACAAGACTTCCATCATACAGATAGGTTGGTCTTTCCTTGTTGGCAAGTACAATCAATACCACCGGTGCACCATAAAAAGGATCCATATCCGGATGTCCCATAATCTCTGCATTCGTTTTAGACAGCTTGTCTCGCAATTCCTTGTTTGTTACTGCAATGATAATTGGAGACTGCTTTCCCATTCCGGTTGCGGCATAAGTTCCTGCTTCTACAATTCGATTGATAACCTCCTCGGGTACCATGTCCGGTTTATAACTTCGAATACTTCTTCTTGTTATCATGTTCTGCATTACTTCACTCATTTTTCTTCCTCCTGATTTCTGCCAATAAAATATGATATTATTTCTACCGCACTTCTGCTCCGAAAGGCATCAATGCCAGCTTTGCTAATTTAAACTGCTGCAATCCAAATGGTATTCCCACTATAGTTATACAAAGTACGATTCCCCAAAACAAATGCTCCACTGCTAATACGAAGCCGGATACAATCAGCCAAATAATATTTAGCAACAATGAACCTACTCCTCCACCGTATTCTACTTCTTTTCCAAATGGGAAAAATGTTAAACCTGCAATTTTAAAACACTGCACCCCCACCGGTATACCCACGATTGTAATACACCAAAGGCATCCTGCAAGGCACCAGCTCAGTCCACTAACCGCACCTCCGAAAACAAACCATAATACGTTACCTAAACAGCCCATATTCTATCATCTCCCTGTCTTTTTATTATTCGCTTTTTCTATTCGCTTTCCTATTCATGCTATCCTTTTCTGGTATACCGACACATCGGATAGTTCTCGCATCCAAAAAATTCACCGTATCGACCTTTGCGCTTTGACAACTTTCCGCCACATTCCGGACAGGAATTCTCCAATACTGCCCACAACTGTTCTGCTGACAAGTCTGTTCCTTTTGATTCTATCTTTTTCTCTTTCAATTGTTGTCTGCCCTCTGTGCTTCTCGCAGACTCCTTTTTTCGTCTTGGGGTTTTTATAAGCGGCTGTTGCACCTGACCTTCTAATAACGGTCCCATTTTCTCATAGCACTTTTGATTCATGATACAATCATTCAGTGCCCGGTGCGCGCCTTCGGTACTGATACCGAAATACTCTGAAATATCTCCCAGCTTATGGTGACTTAGTTGCGGGAGACAACTTTTTGCCATATACAGTGTATCTATGTAATCGTTATAAATGCCCTCTTGAAATGCCTCCATGGCTGCATCATAGATAAAATTCGTATCAAAGCTGTGAATATTATGTCCTACTAATATTTCATCACCTATAAACTCTATAAAACCTGCCATTGCTTCTTCGATTTCCGGTGCATCACTTACCATCTGATTGGTAATCCCATTGACTCTGGTTGCAGATGCGGGAATCCGAATAGAGGGTCTCACCAGAGTGGAATAATCCTCTACCACCTGATTGTCTTTTACTTTTACTGCCGATATTTCTATAATCTCATCCAGTCCGGGACGAAAACCTGTTGTTTCAATATCAAACACAACATAATCTTTCACATACTCATTCCGTCTTCTTCCCTTGTTTCTTACAATTGCCATCTATGATTCCTTTCTCACTCTTAACCGCTTTCTCATCGGCATCTTCCTCCTTTTGTGGCAACGCCTGATATTTATCTGTCTTCTTAAACCCTTTCATAACATCATCATAAGCTGCCACAATTGCCTCTTTCATAGGATCATCCTTACCTACCATAGAAACACTATTCCCATATACTTTTTCCACTTCTTCTTTAGAGCGACAATTTTCCAACTGCTTTTTCAGATTTTCCCGCATTGCCTGCACTCTCGCTGCCTGGGCATATAATTGCGGATTTTTTACACGAAGGTAATTCATTTCTTCGGAAGTAAGTTTTTTCCCAGAACGCAGTTTTTGCATAATTTTTGCCTCATATGCCTGCTTTTCTTCCTCACTTAATCCTTCTGTTGGATCTAAATATCCCAACATTACCGATTCTATATTAAAACTATCACTCTGTGATTGTGTATCTGTTGCAGGATTTACTGTTCCTGACAATTTGTCAAAAATACTACTTATCTTATCTTTTTCACCTTTACCAAATACATTTTTCATAATCTGTGATGCCTGAATGTTCATCTTGTTTCCTCCATTCCCCGATATATATTCTAAGCCATGTCACTTACAACTCATTTCATTTCTATAAAATATATCGTCTGTTGAAGGTTATTCATTAAGCAAATATGCTAAAATCTTCCATATCCACAGCCACCACGTTCTTCCCGTTCCATATCCTTCATATAAGATGCCCGAAATTCCTGTGTGATTTCTGAAAGCTCTTTTTCTCCATCAATATAAGGCTGATACATATCATAACCGTAAGCTCCGCCACCTTCGTCACATCCTAAGTCACAATATCCAAGGGAATCCTTTACAATCTGTTCCCGTTGCTGTCTTGTTGTATTTTTTATTAAAAATTCTTCCATCTCATTTCCTCACTTTCATTCTTTCCTATTGTACACTCTTTTTTGAAAATACTCTACTTGTTTTTTAGAATTGTGGTATACTCAATGAAGAGTAGATTTTAACATATAAAGGAGTTATCATGGCTGATTATCAACAAATCACACACGAATTTGACCCTGTTTTCAACAAAGACTCTAAGATTCTCATCTTAGGTACGCTCCCTTCTGTCAAGTCACGGGAACAACATTTCTACTACGGACATCCCCAGAATCGCTTTTGGAAGGTTTTAGCGCATATTACACATGAAGCAGTTCCTTCTTCCGTTTCCGAGAAAAAAGAACTGCTCCTTACCCATCACATTGCCATCTGGGATGTGATTAAAAGCTGTGAAATTATTGGTTCTTCTGACAGTAGCATTCGCAATGTTGTGCCATCCGACATTGAATTTTTACTTAAAAACGCTAACATTGATGTTATCTTTGGCAACGGAGCCAAAGCTTGTGAACTTTATAACAAATACACTTTTGCAAAGACCAATCGCCCTATCGAAAAACTTCCTTCTACCAGCCCTGCCAATGCTACTTGGTCTTTAGAGAAACTCACTGCCTGTTGGGAAGATGCACTCCTGCCTTATCTCTAAAGCTCCATTGGTATTCCATCCAGCACTGCTTCTAAAAGTGTGTCTCCCTTGTACTGCAATTTCAATGAGAAAAATGGATGTTCCTCTGCCAAAAGCCTTAAGAAAATCTTATCACCTTCCCACAAGTTCAATGAACCAAGTTCTTCCTTGGGCACCCACTCCAGGGTTCCTTCTTCACATTCCTGCAAGGTTCCTTCAAATCCATCTGCGGTATACAGACACATATATTCCGTTTCCCATCCTTCTGCCAGAAAGGTTACGATTCCCCGGAAACGCCACCTTGTAAGAGTTAGCCCTGTTTCTTCCTTTGCCTCGCGCAGCAAACATTCCTCCGGACTTTCTCCCTGTTCAAAGTGTCCTCCGATGCCTATCCATTTATCCTTATTTACATCTACTTTCTTTTTCACTCTGTGGAGCATCAGATACTTTCCGTCTTTCTCCACATAACATAATGTTGTTATTGGTATTCTTTGCATATTTTTTCATCCATTACATCTTTTAATGCCTCATACGGAACCGTAATCTCTATTACACCGGCTGCATACTCTGTTAGCAGATTGGGGTTACAGATAATTACCATTCCCTGCTCATTAAAGTAAAAATCATCTTCGGTCAATATATCGTAAACATAACTTTCGTAATCCTCCAATAAATATTTTGCATATTCCGGAGAATTGACTTTTTCCTGTATATACTGTGCTGCGATTTCTCTTACTGCCTTTTCATCTGAAAATACATCTGACAAGGTAAGCAATTTTCCTTCCGGTACATAAAAGGTATATGCTACCACATCCTGATAGGGCTGTTCTTCTCCCATTTCTTCTACTTGAGAAGCTTTTAGACTAAGTATATTCTTTGAAGCATACATTGTTTCATACATATAACTATAACGATAATTGCTCCATTGCCCTTGTTCTTCTTCTGTCAAACCGGAAAAGGCATAGTCTGCCTTGCTAAAGCAACTTTCCTGTTTTATTTCATTTTTGGTATGTTGCTGTTCAAAGGCACGGTTCATGAAATTTTGCGCATCTTCATTTCCCGGCAATGTAACCACCGGACAATTTTCTTCTATTTTTAATATCACGGTACCTGTATCTTCATCTACACATTCCTGAGAATAATCCGTATAGGAAATCTCCGGTACTGCCCCTGCTTGTCCCTCTTGTTGTTCTTCGTCCTGTCCTTGTGGTGTCTCTGTTTCTGTGTTCTTTTTATCTGTTCCTGCACAAGCAGTACATAAAAGACAAATTACTAAAAGAAGGGCCATCATTCTCTGCTTCATTTCCAAATCCCCTTTTTATTATTCTCTGCTTTTGTTCTATTTGCCTATTGTAACGCAAATTCCCCTTTCTTCGCAACCCTTATTTGAAAAAAGAGTTCACTCGTTGAACTCTTAATTTCCTATTACATTAAAAGGATTATCCGATGTACGTTTTTATCGGATAATCCTTTTACTTATTGTCCTTTATTTAGGCATGTTTTACTTTTTTTCTTGCAGCTTCTGCTAATACAACTGCTGCAGCTCCAAGTAACAATACATAACCTGCTACATTGGTTTCATCGCCTGTCTTTTTCGCCTGTGTTTTGGCTGCAAGTTTTGCACCATCATTTTCGCTGACTACAACTACATAATCAGATGCATGTGTTAAATGGAAAATGGCATTTCCATCTGCTCCAACTTTGCAGGACTCTACAAATTCCAGTTCTCCGGTTGTTGGATTATAGTAATACAGATTAGCAAAATATCCTACAGCTGCATCACCTAATGGAATAATTACGGTTATTGTTGTTCCGAATTCTCTTTCATAGGACAATGTAAACTGCATTTGATATTTCGCTTTGTCATCACCAATAGCATTGATTGCCTTTTGTGGAATATTGTTTGTGTTTAATTTAATACCCAAATCAATATCCTTTGGTGTTTTAATGTCTGTTCCGTGAACCAGCCAAACAACTCCATTGTCCATCTGGAATCTCAGGTACACATCTCTTCCCTGCGCTGCTTCCATAATGGCTTTTGAAATAACGGTATTTCCATCATGTACCGGAATGGTAATGGTTTCTCCCGGCTGTGCATTTTTAATCTGGTCAATAATTGTTTTTTCCGGTACCGTTGTGGTAGTATCTGCCGGTAATTTTACGGTATCTGTTACTGTTTTGGTTGGTACAGATACTACATTATCTCCCTGATACAGCTCTACAACATCTGTCTGTACAGCTACTTCTTTTCCTGCTCCAGCAGCCGTACTCTGGAATGTTATTGTCAACATGGTTCCTTCTGCATTTTTCAGGTCAGAATCTACCCATGCATAAGAAACTGCTTTTTTATTATCCTTTGCTGCTATTGTATTGATGTCTTCCATCTCCCAGATATTGTTCCCCTTTACGGAAAAAACTGTCATCATACTCTCATCATAAGAAACAACAATTTTTCCACTGGTAACTCCGGCATCTTTTTTCACCCCAACAGCCAGTGTTACCTGACTGCCGGAAGTTGTTATATTGGTTGTAAAAATATCTGCTATTGTTGTAGTTACTTCTGATGCCGCAAATAATGGCATGGTATTCACATGTAACATCAGGACTAACAGAAGTCCACATACGATTCCTTTTATTCGTTTCATCTATCTGTCATCCTTTCTCTATTTATTGGCTCTTGTATCTAACACCGGCAATGGTTCCTGTGTCAATGTCATAGGTACTGTCGGTACATCTTTCAACTCTGCTGCACTTGTGGTACCTGCTCCTAAATCCTCACTCTTATATAAACCACAAATTGGCCATACTGAGGATGGAAACTCGCCTAACTTGCTACACTTAAAGGTATTACCATTGATTGCATACAGTGCCTGTGACCCATCAAACAGAGATAAGAACAGGTAATCTGTTGCTTCATCATAGTATAAGGAACTAAAGTAATATTCACCCTTTGTATCGATATTTACAGAATCAATCTTTTCAAATCGAATATCGTTTAATGCTGCATCTAAAGTAAATATGTAAATATTTCCTGACTGGTCAATTGCATAGAAGTAATCTGTTCCACTTTGACTGGTTACATATGTGATTCCTACCAATGCACTTCCATTTAATTTACTGGATAAGTTCAACGCTCCTATGTAGTTACCTGCTGCATCAATTACCATGATATAACCTGCATAGGTTGCTGCTACATAACCACTGGCTTTACCATATGCCATATCAGTACACCATGTCTGTGCACTTCCTACTGGGGTTGCTGCATATCCATTGCTTGGATCTACCATATACAATGTGGATGCCTTGGAATCATCCTGTGTAGCTGCTAAAATCTTATCCCCTACTACAGTTGCTGCCATGTAGGTATTTCCCTGTGTTCCTGCTCCGATGTCAGACCAGTCTGCCGGATTACTGCTGTTAAACTTCGCCCAGTGTACTGCGCCATTCTCATCCCAGATAATACTATTTAAGTCTACTGATAATTCTCTTACTGTCACTGCGCAGCTCTTTATCTCTGCTACTCCGGACGCATTCTTTGCATTTGTAGTTGCTGTAATATTGGCACTTCCTACTCCAACCGCAGTTACAATACCGTTTGCATCTACTTTTGCTACTGCTTCATTATCAGAAGTCCATGTTACTGTATCATCCAAAATGCTTTCCGGTGCTACGTTTGCTACTAATTTTTCTGTATCTCCCTTAATCAGTTCGATAGAATTCTGATTTAAGGTAACACCTGTTGTAACGGAAGTATCTTCCACTCCACTGTTATTTACACGATACATTGCTGTATTTCCAGCATAGTCTACGATTGCTACATAGAATACTTTTTCCGGAATTTCAATATGTACTACAGATTCTGCACCCTGCTGTGTCTGATTTACTGCATATGTATTTAATACGGTTGTTTTATCTCTTCCATAAACTGCTACTGCTGCCACATAATTATTATCTTTTACAGTAACATCCATAGATTTCTTATCAGCACTTGTTTCCGCACTTACTTCTTCCGGTGCTGTATTATCAATTGTCATTGGGAAGTTCAGGCTAACACCCTTACCTGGAACACCTTCACCTGTCCAATTGTCATAATAAGATGGTAATGCAGTAACTGCAATATTTACCTTTGTTCCTTCCGGCAATGCTGCTCCGCTTGCATCTGTTACTGCCCAGTTCAATCCAACACTTGCGGAAGTACTCTTCCATTCTGCACTGCTTGCTGAATAGAATGCTGCGTCTACTGCTCCCTTATCTACTTTGTAATATACTTCTCCGGTATCTGCATTGGTAATCGTAGCAGTTACATTAGAAGCATTTCGAATTAAGCTGTATGTAATAGAACCAATGCTATCACCATTTACAGAAGAAATTGCATTTCTTTCTGGCAAATATGCATCATCCTTTGCATACATATTGGATTTATAATAGTAGTTAGAAGAATCACCGTTAAACTTATAAGTCATGTAGTTTGTTCTTTCGATTCCTGTATAAGTCTGTCCTTCTTCTCCACCGTTTACTGCTTCAAGATAATTATATGGTTCATACATGGATGCATCTGCCCAGTTTCCGTAAAATGCTAACATTGGTACGGATAACTGTACTTCACCGTTCAGGTAAATAAATCCATCAACATACATACCATTTTCAAAATTACTGTTCAAATATTCTTTGTCTGCATCGGAAAGTTTCACGGTTACAGACAATTTCTTACTGTCATTTACTGCAACAACAGTTTCATTTAAGTTCAGATTAGAAGTTGTTCCTCTAATCTCTAATAAGAAATCATAAACATCTGCGGTATTTACCACACCGTCATTATTTAAATCAAAAATATCGGAAGCTGCTTTTGCAGAATTTACAGAACCGTTTACGCTCTGCAATAATACCTGTGCATCTGCTTCTGTTACTTTTCCATCACCATTTAAATCATATTTTTTCTCTAATCCGGAAATTTCTACTTCTGGATTTAATTTATGAGAAGTTCCTAAGAAATAGTCATCTTCAATTACTTCTTCTGTCAAAACAGAACTATCTACCGTATAATACTGCATTTTATCTGACATATTATAAACGGTAAAATCAAAGCTGTATACACCATTTCTATTTGGGTCATCCCCAAGTTCTGCTTTTACTTTTCCGTCTGCTCCGTTTTTATCCATTAAAATGTATGCCGGGGAAGTGGTTGCTTTTTCAATATTAGCAAGACCTGCTCCCTGACTTCTTGGGGAATACTCTTCTCCATCTTCTTCTGTCAACGGAGTTGCTGTACTCATAAGTAAGGATTGTGTTAAAGTTCTTACACTTAATCCTGTTTTTTCACAAAGATTGTTTTCTTTAATGTACTCTGCTGCCAAAGCACTCATACCTGCAACACTTGGGGCTGCCATAGAGGTACCACTCATCTGTCCATACTGACCGTTGGTCAATGTAGAATAAATATTTCCACCCGGTGCTGTGATTTCCGGTTTCAGTGACAAATCTCCTGAAACACCCCAAGAGGAGAAATCACTCATGGTATATCCATCCGGTGCATTATGGTCTGTACTTACGGAACTAAATACTTTCAGGGTTCCGGTATAAACTCCGTCTTTTACAGTTGCGGTTGTAGCTGCTTTGATTGCTGCTCCGTCTGCCTGACGAATAGATGCACATGGAATTGTTGCTGTAGAACCTGACAAACTCATGGAAATAGTACCCGGCTGATTATTGTAAACTAACACACCTGCGGCTCCCGCATTTTCTGCATTGGTATGCTTGTCCGCAAAGGAAACGCTACCACGGCTTACTACTACGATTTTGCCTGATACATCTACGCCATCATAGTCACTTGTCTCTCCATATCCATCTAAAAATACATACTCATATGAAGTGCCTTTTCCTGTAGTATCCAATGTACGGAATTCATTGGATGCTGCATCTGCATAAAATACATTTGCATCACCTGCCTGTACGCAATAACCGGTATATCCTGAGTTATTAGCACTTGCTACGGTAAATGCATTGGTATAAGATCCCGGAGAACCGGCAGTATCAAGATTTACATCGCTGGTAAGGTTTGCTCCGTAGGTACTGTTTTCTGACCAGTAACTGGAGTTACCTGCGGAAATACTTACTACGGTATCTGTATTTGCCAATCCATTAAAAATCTCATTAATGTACTGTTCTCCTGCTGCATACTCTTTGCTTTCTCCTGCGGAAGAAGAACCAAGGCTTAAGTTTACTGCATCTGCATCTAATAAAATTGCATCTTCAATTGCAGCCATATAGTCATCCGGATATGCACCACCGTTTTTTCCGAATACTTTCATAACAAAAAGCTGTGCATCCGGTGCAATACCTACAACTCCGCTTGCCTGTTTCTTATATCCTGTTCCATCCGGTACATATACGTTTGCGGTAGAAATACCGGAAACATGAGTACCATGATCTCCCTGAGTATCATTGTCATGTGTTACATCTAAGTCCTTATCTACATAGTTAAATGCAAATGGTACTTTATCACTTAAGAACAACTTGTCTGCTGTGATGTCTGATTTTCTTGCTGTTTCATTTAATCTGCCTAATACAGAAGAAATTTCTGTTTTTCCTAACAGATTATAATCAGATACGCTTTCGCCTTCCTTTTGAGCTGTCTCAGCTAAGCCATAATCAAATGCTCCACCGTCAAAAGAAGGATGGTCGGTATCTAATCCGGTATCAATAACTGCAATACGCTGTCCTGCACCTGTATAACCTGCTGCCCAGGTATCATAGCTTCCTACCATTTCACCTGCTGTAACGGTATTTGGGCTTGCTGCATCCGATGCAGCCACATCATACTTCGGCACTACATAAACGCCTTCTACGCCCTCTACTGCCTGAATTTTTTCTACATCACCGTAAGCCACGTCCGCTGATACTGCATTTGCTAATAATGTAAAATTATAACGAACGCCTAATGCTTCACCGTTTAATGCTTCTTCAGAGATTTTTTCTGTAATCTCTTCCTGTTTCTTTTCTAGTTTATCTGCATATTTCATTGCACTTTTATCTTGTGCAATGGCATCTGTAGAATATCCTTTTTCTATTGCAGATTTTCCATCCATTACGATTAATACACGAACGGTTTCGTCCTGTGGAATTTCTTCTGTTTCCTCAGGTGCGCTCTCTGCATCTGCCATACTTTGGCTGTCTGCCGGCTCCTCCTCCGTCCATACGGAATCTTCCGTATCACTTTGTCCTGTACCGGCTGCAAATACATTTCCGGTCATTCCCAAGGACATTGCCAGAACTAGCACCCATGATAACAAGACTTTTTTCCAGTTTCTCTGTTTCATGCTTCTTCCTCCCTGTTTTTATCTATCAATAAAATATACGGTTGTATATTATTGATCTGCTTTAATGCTTTTTCGCTTTAGTAAATCAACGTGCTTATGTCACAAAAAGGCCTCTGCTTCTACAGACGCCTTTATCTGAATCTCTTATGTAATTTTCTTCCCACAAGAAGCACCAGAACTAACACTACGACTATCAAACCTATGATTGAGTCTTTTGAAATCTCTATATTATTTTCTT
The DNA here is from genome assembly GCA_012519695.1 of Clostridiales bacterium. Lineage (GTDB taxonomy): Bacteria > Bacillota > Clostridia > Lachnospirales > Lachnospiraceae > Petralouisia. The sequence goes on from JAAYPT010000110.1 coordinate 17,541, forward strand.
TTTCCTTTTGAATCACCTGAGTATTCTGCCCCTTGGGTACCTCTTTGGGGGTACGCTCCTGATTCACCTGTTGCTGCGTTTCTTCTTCCGTTTCCTCTAAATCCACGGACTGCTCTGTTTCTTCTGTAAGCTGATCTGCTTCTACTAATGTAACACTTTTTACCCCTGAAACAGCTTGCACTGCTTCTATTTTATTTTCCAAAAGATTGGCAGTAAACATATCTTGTGCTATATCTTTATTTTGAATATCCAACTCGGTGCCATCCAGTGCCTCCTTAGAAATCCGTTCTATCACGTCTTCCTTGTCACTTCCGGCTTCTATTTGTATGCTTACTCGTACTACTTTCTCTGTATTCTTCTCTTCCTGTTGTGGTTCTTCCGGTACTTTTTCAGCATCCGTCGCCACTCTTGCATTTTCAGAATACAATATCCAAGAACTTTCTTTCATCTCTCAGCTCTCCCCATAAAAATTTACTTGTATTTTAGCACTCAGCTTTTCTTTTTGCAATGGCTAATTTGTACCATTTATAATTTTAGAAATGACATACATGTGATTTAATGGGCCATTTCCCTTTCCTAAATTCATTCCATCACCAATGGCTCCTGTTATATATGCCTTGGCATTTTTTACACTTTCTTCTATTCCAAGTCCCCGAGCTAATCCACAGGCAATTGCAGATGACAAGGTGCATCCGGTCCCATGGGTATTTCCGTTTTCTATATGCTCCTGTGGAAACCAGACTGCCTGTTTCTTCTTATATAATAGGTCATCTGCCTGTTTTTCATCATGTCCGCCTTTGATTAAAACTGCTCCCGGATACTGTTCTGATAATAGTTTTGCCGCTATCAGACGTTCTTCTTTTGTTTTTATTTTTTGTCCTGTTAGCAGTTCTGTTTCCGGAATATTTGGGGTATAAATCTCCCCATAAGGCAATAACTTTTCTCTATATGTGGCAATGGCTTCCGGCTCCATAAGATTTCTTCCACTGGTGGAAACCATAACGGTATCTATCACGATATGTTTTGGACGATATTTTTGAAAACAGGACAAAATAACCTCTATCTGTTCTGCATTGCATATCATTCCGACTTTTACCGCATCCGGCACAATATCGGAAAATACGCTTTCTAACTGCTTTTCTAAAAATATCGGCGGTACCGGCATAACATCCGATACTCCCATGGTATTTTGCGCCGTAAGTGCTGTGATAACACTTTCACCGTATAATCCATGTACGGTAATGGTCTTTAAGTCTGCCTGTATTCCTGCTCCACCGCTACAATCACTTCCTGCTATGGTAAGCACTGTTTTCATGGATATGCCTCCATTCTACTCCGCTAATATCTTCTGAAGTTTCTTTACTTCTGCTGCTACATCTTCTGCGCCCAAAATTCCGGCAGAAATGGCAAGCCCGTTTGCGCCACAGCTTAATGGCTTTTCACAGTTTTGTGCGGTAATTCCGCCTACTGCCACATTTGGAATCGTAACAGCTTTTAAAATATCCCGATACATTTCTTCTGCAATTGGAACTGCATCCTTTTTGGTGGAAGTAAAAAACCATGCTCCGCTTCCCAGGTAATCTGCTCCTGCCTCTTGTGCCTGTACTGCCTGTTCTACGGTCTTTGCAGTTGCACCAATGACTTTATTTTTCCCTAAGATACGTCTGGCATCTGCTACCGGAACATCGGACTGTCCCAAATGCACTCCATCGGCATCACTTAACATGGCAATGTCCAAGCGGTCATTTACGATAAACTTCGTAGGATACTTTTCTGTCATTTTTCGTATAATTTTTGCACGTTTCAAATATTCCGCAGAAGAAATATTTTTTTCCCGCAACTGAATGTAATCTATCCCTGCTTTTAATGCCGCTTCGATTTTTTCCTCACCATAGGAAAAATCTGCAATTAAATATAACCAACGTTTCATTGTTCTTTTCCTCTCATCCAATTCAAAAATCTCACTTCTTCTAACTGTGTCAATGCATCTAATAAGACTACTTTTGCCTGACCATAACCTACTGCCTTATCGGCCTGCTCCAGTGCATATGCCATGCCTACTGAAGCTGCCTCCGCTGCCTGTTTTGGTTCCTTGGTTATGCTGTAACAAGCTCCGGTTATAGCACCTAACAAACAACCTGTTCCTACTATATTATATACCCGCTGCTCCTTTTTCTGAAGTGTCTTACTGCCACCCTTCCACAAAATCCGATCAGCCACTCCGCTTACCAGAAGTACCCTTCCTTCCTTTGTCATGGCTGACAGCGTTCTGTCCTCTCTGGAATCAATTCCTTCCTGCGTTAGAAGATTTTGTTGTATACTGTATACTTCTGATTGATTCCCTTTAATAATACCCTTCCATGGAATCTCTAACAGTTCCTGCACCATCTTCAAGCGAAAAACAGATGCTCCACAGCCTACCGGGTCTAAAACCACGGGCTTTTCTTCCTGAACTACAGTCTCTAATACCAATCGGGCAGCCTCTCTTTTTTCCGGTGTTGGTTGCCCTAAATTTATCACTATTCCGTCTGCCTGTTTTACAATTTCCTGCATTTCCTGTGGAGCTACTGCCATAAGCGGTCTTGCCCCCAACGCAGACAGCCCATCTGCGCAAAGAGTGGCTGACACTGCATTGGGTATCATATGTATCAACGGTTGCTTTTCCCTGATTTTTTGAAAAATCTCCTGTATTTCTTCCGGCTCCATAGGCTCCTCTTTTCTTTTTCATCATTCCCTGTAAACTATGATAAACACACTTTGCCAGTTTTTCAAGTTATCCCGGTGCTTCTCAGATTCTTATGCAAGCACAGGATTTTCATTGCTACTGCTGTAAACGATAAATTACCTTTGACTTATATAGAACTCCTAATAATACTGCTGCAATTAGGCTTCCACCTATGGTACTGATTAAAAACGGCAACACATAAGTAAATAAGGCTGCCTCTCCATTTCCTAACAGAAATTTTGCTACCGGATAACAAAGCATGCCACCGATTACTCCGGTGCCCACTACCTCACCAATCAATGCCAACGGAATTTTTTTGGTATATTTGTAAATCATTCCACAACAAAAAGCTCCTACCATACTTCCCGGAAACGCCAATAGACTTCCGGTTCCGATAAGATTGCGAATCAAGGCTGTACAAAAGGAAAATCCAAGTGCATAGCTTGGTCCTAAAAATACCCCTGCCAGTACATTTAACAAATGCTGTATGGGAAAACACTTAGAAGCTCCCACCGGAATGGAAAATGCCGATAAGGCTACCCCTAATGCAGTCATCATTCCTGCCAGTGCCAGCTTTTTTATATTTATTTTCATGAAATGTCTCCTATCTAAAATATCTCAACTACTTGCAACGATTCTGCTTTTATCTGAAAAATCCTATGACTTTTCCTTCTTTTAAAATAGTTACAGAATGTCGATATATTCTCCTGCTAATGCTTTGTTCATGCTACGAACTGCACAGAACTTTCCACACATAGAACAGGTATCTTCATGCTCCGGCTTTCGGTCATCACGAATCTTTTTCGCGGTTTCCGGATCAATGGCACATTCCCATTGTGCATCCCAATCCAATACGCGGCGTGCATCTGCCATCTTATCATCTATTTCTCTTGCTCCACGCACACCCTTTGCAATATCTGCTGCATGCGCTGCAATTTTAGATGCAATAATTCCCTGTTTTACATCTTCTACATTTGGAAGTGCCAAATGCTCTGCCGGAGTTACATAGCAAAGGAATGCTGCTCCATTCTGGGCTGCAATTGCTCCACCAATAGCAGATGTAATATGGTCATATCCCGGTGCAATATCCGTTACTAATGGTCCTAATACATAGAACGGTGCTCCCATACAAATGGTCTGTTGTATTTTCATATTTGCTGCAATCTGATCCATTGGCATATGTCCCGGACCTTCTACCATAACCTGTACATCTCTGTCCCAGGCACGTTTTGTTAATTCTCCTAAACGCACCAACTCTTCAATCTGACATACATCAGATGCATCTGCTAAACATCCCGGACGACAGGCATCCCCCAAGGAAATGGTAACATCATGTTCTCTACAGATTTCCAAAATTTCATCATAGTGCTCATAAAATGGATTTTCTTCTCCGGTCATGCACATCCATGCAAATACCAGGGAACCTCCACGGGATACAATATTCATTTTACGTTTATGTTTTTTAATCTGTTCAATAGTCTTTCTGGTAATTCCACAATGAAGTGTTACAAAGTCTACACCATCTTCTGCATGAAGACGTACCACGTCAATAAAATCCTTTGCAGTTAAGGTTGCAAGATCTCTCTGATAATGAATTACAGAATCATATACCGGAACAGTTCCTATCATTGCCGGACATTCTGCGGTTAATTTTCTACGGAATGGAATGGTATTTCCATGAGAAGATAAATCCATAATGGCATGTGCCCCCATATCGACTGCCGCCATTACTTTTTCCATCTCTACGTCATAGTCTTTACAATCCTTGGATATTCCAAGATTTACGTTGATTTTGGTTCTTAACATAGAACCTACCCCTTCTGGGTCGATACATTTGTGATGCTTATTTGCGCAGATAACTACTTTTCCGGCAGCTACTAACGGCATTAACTCCTCCACCGTCATGCGCTCTTTTTCTGCTACTTTTTTTAATTCCTCTGTTACAATCCCTTTGCGTGCCGCCTCCATTTGTGTTGCATATGTACTCATATTCTCTTCTCCTTTTCCTATGATATAGAACAGAGAGTCCGCTTGTCGGACTCTTTCGCGCCCGAGCGGTGTCGTTTACGACTAATTTCTTCTCCGCGAGGAGTGCTTCCTTAGCGGAGCGTTTTTTATACAATAGGACGCAATTTCCTATTGTATAAAA
>JAAYPT010000111.1 GCA_012519695.1 Clostridiales bacterium
CTTGCCACTCTTTCAAAGGACTTGATGTTGTTATCCGTAACCTCAATACTCGAAGCTCCCATACCCTGACCGACCAGCTTTTTCACTGACATTTTTCCATGCGTTGCCTGTTGTCCGGCTTTCCGGCGCTCCAGATACATCTTCATGGCTTTTTTCAGTACATCGGCAGTCAGCCTTGAGGACTTGAAAACAAGGGCAATCGTTTTCTGTGTAACTTCCTCCTGCATGGTTTTCCTCCTTGATTTTTTGTAGCTGTAATTCCGCTATGGTGGAACATACAGCCTGTGCAGTAAATACTTCATAAGCTCTCCTTTCCACTTCTGGACATTTTGTCCAAAAGTTCTGTAAATACAAAAAGGGCAGCTACAAACCTTTACGGTCTATAACTGCCCTTGCGCTGTGTAATTTAAATATTTTACAACTAATCCGCATGCAACTCCTGAATCTCTGCAACCCCAGGAGTTTTCAGCAATTCAAAAAATTCATTTATAGAATCATGCGATTGTTGTGGAATTCTCAATTTCGTTCGATAACTGCAATATGTAAATGTCAAATACTGCTTAGCTCTCGATATTGCAACAAAAAATGCGCATCTATCCTCGTCTGGCTGAGATTTAAAATTCCAAAACGCCCCATCTTCTACTCCCACAAAATAAACTGCCTCATATTCTAACCCTTTACTTTTATGAATTGTCATAATTGGAATAGAATATTTTCCACAAAAACTCTCCAAAGCTAAAATCCAATCATTTGAAGCCCTACTTAATTCATCAACTAAAAACTTTTCAAATTTAACAATCAAGTTATCAAAATAACTTCCCTGCTGATATGCAGGGTAATGTGCTTTAATATGTGATACTCCAAAAAAGTTCATAATGTCTTGTAAAAGAAGTTCCACATCTGCCTTACCCTTATCAGCTGTAATTAGTTCTTTTATCTCATTAAGTTTCTTAGTAAGTTTATCTTGACATTCATAGTAAATAATATCTTGCTGTGCATTTCCAGCACCTGAAAAATCTGCATAAGTACACTTAACATATTCCCAATCATTTGGTCTTTTTCTATCAAGGGCTAATAAAATAAATCGAATAAGCAAATCAATGATAGGTTCTTTAATTAAATCTTGATACTCGTTTTCTATTCTTGCTCTTATTCCAATTTGACTTAATTCATTAATGATTTCTTCTGAATAATTTTGTGGTAATTGTTTACAAAGGATGCAAATATCATTAACTTGCACACCTCTATCTATCATATTTTTTATATCAGTACAAATTATCTTTGCTTCATCCTGCTCAGAATCTGTTATTAATAATTTTATTTTTCCATCACTAGAATTCCACTTACTTGATGGTTTTACTTGAATAGATTTTTCATTCAGTGAATCATACATCTGTTTTTGTAACAATACCAATCTAGGAGCTGATCTATGGTTCATAATAAGCTGCGTTTCTTGTGATGAAAAATCTGATTTGAAATCTGTAAATACACTTTTTAATGCTCCTGCCCATAACATTATTCGTTGCTTGTTATCGCCAACCGCAGTAATTACTGATTTAGATCCTTTAAAACAAGTTTTCACTAATCTATATTGTAAGTTTGTTGTATCTTGAAATTCATCCAAAAAGACATATGTATATGTATATTGTAATGCTCTCTTTATTTTAGGATTACTTCTAATGATATATTCAGCCAAGATACATATCATTTTAAAATCAAGAGTTGCTTTTTTACCATCGAAACCTTTAAGCAAAAGTTTCCAAACTTTCTCACCCAAATTTTCTTGTTTTATTGGCAACTCTACCTTGGAAAGCGTTTGATAATAAAATTGTTTCAAATCCCTTTTCTTCAAATTAAATGGATTATTATACCCAGATTTCTTAAACGCTGCATCTATTGTTTCTATATTATCAATCTCATAATCTTTAGACGGTTGTAATTCTACTGGCAACGCTAAACGAAAACGATCCAGTAATCTTTTTGAAAAAGCATCGTACGTCATTGATGAAAATCTCGATTTTACTTCGTCTCCATACCTTCTGCAAACTCTCTGTTTTAAATTTTCTGCGGCATCTGTTTTAAAACTTATCGCAAGTATTTTCTGCGGATTACAACAAGTATTTGTTTGAAATAGATAACCTGCCTTTTGTGCTAGTAATTCTGTCTTACCTGCTCCCGGACCTGCCACAACCAAAATATTATCTTCACATTTTACCGCAAAATCTGCATTTTCTTCCAATACTATATTATCGCTAGGTATCCATTCATCTTTACTGACCTTTTTCAAACCGGTTCCTCTTTTCTATTGCTTATTAAGTAACCCTTCAGCAACTTTTATTAATCTCTCAAATACTGGTGGCATATTAAAAAATAAATCCATTTCATCTAGTTCGGAAAGCGCCAGAATATGTGTGGACGGTTTCCCTCTGTTTAAGAAAAAATAATTATACCAAATCATTAATCTTTTTTGTTCATCACTATAAGTAGAACCATCCCCACCTTCTTTTTTCAATGTATTTCTAACATCTTCTTCCACACGTTTTTGATATTCGTCTGGTTTCTCGTCAAGTTTTTCAATTTCTATAATTTTCTGTTGTTCCTTTCTTCCGTCAATTTCTACTGAAACCCTCGGTCCCTCTTTTTCTTCTAATATACCTTTATACTCTGTTCCAAAATTCTCTAACATTAAAAAGTCTATATCTAATGGAGCAGAAAAAAACACATTATATTTCTCCAAAAAATTTATCCAACTCTGCATTTTCTTTCCGTCATTTACGTTCCAATTTGCCATTGCTTCTAATTCCTCATCAGTCAATACTTTACCTGATTGCAGTTTCAAAAGTTCATCCTTAGGATAGTCGTTTGCAATAAGTTGTTTTAATACATATTTTATACGTCCCCAACCACCGCCTTCTCTTTCTCTATCTAAATCAAGTAATGTAATATGTGGAATATGTAAATCATTTAATAGTCTCCAAAAATGATTTACATGTCTACCACCTAATGGAACTATTGATATTCCACTTATATCTATATTATTTCCACAACATTCAAAAAACTTAGGCAATATAATTTCTTCACTATCCCCTTCGCCTAAGACTACTAATTTTGCAAAGTACATTTCTGGATATGCTTTTACTGCTTCTTTAATATACTTGTATTGATTTTCAAATTTCTCTTCATCTGGAAGAGTAATCTTGCGCACTTCTGTAGCTTCAGTTTCAGGGTTCATCCGAAAATAACGTATGCATTCTGGTTCTACTCGTTTTATTATTGCAGGAGAATGAGAAGATAAAATTGTCTGTGCATTACTTTTATATGCAATATTTTTTAGGTTTTTAATTAATTTACCTATTAAATGCGGCGATATATGGTTTTCCGGTTCTTCTACCGCAATAATAGTTAGTATTGGTGGAATCCTGCTAAATGATAAATTATCTGGATTAGTTTCCATTTCTTCTCGAATTATATTTTCTACATCCAATATACTATCCACCATAGAAATATAGAATAAAGACCTTAGTCCATCTCCCATTTCTTCAACATTATACTCTTTTCCAGTTACTGTTGGAAGAAAAACAATTTCCGATTTTTTAATTGATGAATCCAAATCCGTACTATTAAATCGCAATTCAGCATTAGAATATCTATCATCTGTATCATATTCTTTCCATTGTGTTTTTATCGAGTTACCAAGTATAGACACCCCCTTTTCTCCCATAAATTGTGCATTCAACTCTTGTATTTTTGTTGTAATATTATTCTTAGTTGTATCGCTCCAATTAATACTACTCATAATCTGATGCATCATTGTTCCTGAAACATTTTTTAGTTGTTTTTCTGGTTCCCGAACTGCTGGAATATAAACCACACGAATACGGTCTAAATCCTTTCTTTGTGCTGTTACAATATCATCATCTGTAATTTCCTGTTCTTCTGGACAAATAACATATACAATTTTACTATCAATGGCTCCTTCTATAGTAGTACTGCTTTCCCATGTTGCCATCAGCCTAATTCTGAGGTATGGAATCCCATTTTGTGAATCCACTACTAAACTTTCAAAAAACTGAGGAACTGCATATTCCTCCCCATGTTCACCCTCTAATTTCTCGAAAGTAAAAACAGCCTCTATATACATTTCTTGTTCCACTAATTCTTCCGGCTTCATTTCTTTCGGCAGATGAAAATCACTACGTTTTAAGATTCTATCATTTGAATTTTCAGAAAATATACAATTCAATGCGCAAAGCGCTGCCGTCTTTCCCGCACTATTATTTCCAATAAAAGCTATCAAATCATCAATTAGAATTACCTGTTCGCCCTCTCCAAAACATCTATAATTATGTATTTTTAGCTTTGAAAGTTTCAAAAAACCACCTCCAATGTTATAGCAAAATCTATATTACCTATTATATAACAGCAACTATTATTTTTCTATAATATTTAATATATCAGAGCACAACATTTCCTCTAATAAAAGAGCAGCCATGTTCTGACTGCCCCACCTTTGGACGAAATGTCCAGAAGTTCTATATTTCCACTTTTGGACTTTTTATCCAGAAGTGTCCTGTTATAATACTGATAAGCTCTCCTTCAATGCCAATTATCTTGAAAATCAGCACTACACCGCCAATTAGACCGCCTATGATACAATTCAGTGCAAGAACACCAATACTGCCGCTGATGCCGAAATTCTTTGGTATCAACCACAGGCACATCCGGCGGATACCAAACGGACACCCTGCTATGATCCAATATAAAAACCAATCAAAGCCTTCCGCTCTATTGCATACCGGATAACAGGTCAACATCCATACCGCAATGATCACTGCCGGAACAATGACCTTAAACAATACCCTTTTCATGCCATCCACCCCCATACATATCGTGCTGTACCTCCTGTTGGTAATAATGATTGATTGTGCTTGGTGCATTATAGAGCGTTGTCACCATATACGCCTTGATGTTCGTAATCTTGGTTGTGGTATTCTTCATGCAGCCAATAACATAATTCAAATGCGAGCTGTTCAGTTTCAGGAACTTTGACTTTACCAGCTCATAAGGGTAATCATCCCCGCCTATCCTTACCGTCTTGTGCTTTACACAGACCACTTCACAGATAATCTCAAAAAGCTCATCATAAAGCTCCC
>JAAYPT010000010.1 GCA_012519695.1 Clostridiales bacterium
AGGAATGGGGATTACGGATGGCATAATCCAAGGGGAAAATTCCTCTTTTCAACACAAATTTCATAGATACTAAGAAAAAGACTCCGAGAAACGTAAGTTTCTCGGAGCACTTTGTCTACAGTCTGAACAAATTTTTCTTACAAAAAATTTGTTGTTTCGCTATAATTAAAGTGCAATGAGGTAGAATTATGAAAGGTAGGTAGAATATGAAAAGAGTAAAAGCAGCATGTATTACACAGACATTACATTTTCTATTAAAGGAGGATATTCCACATGACTATGCTATAAAACTCGTTTCTGAGGAAGTAAAGAAATACAAAGGACATCTTGATAAAAACAGAATAAAGTATAAAATTCTTTCAGAAGAAACACAGGCTGATGGTTCTGTTATTATCGAAATTAAGAAACAATATAATACATCTCCAATAGGAAATTATTTAGATTAGTCATTGGATTAAGTCTGCCAGAACGTGCCTTTACCATTAGTGGATAATTGCACGTTTTTTATATAGCGAGGTGAGTGTTAATGGAGATAATGGATTTAGTGAATCAGAGTGTAATTCATAAGAATTTTGGAAGAGGTATGATTGTTAGTGTAAATAGTGAAAAGTACTTAAATGTAAAATTTGAAGGAAAAGATGCAACATGCAAGTTTTCATATCCTCAATGTTTTTATGGATATCTTACGCTAGAAAATTGCAAATTGCAGTCTGAAATTGCTCAGATAGTAGAAATTTGGAAGGAAGAAAAAGGCATTACTGAAAGGGAAAAGTTATACCATCAGTATGAAATTACATTGCGTGGCATTGAAAACAGACGAATTGCAGCGAAAGAAAAAAAGATGAAAGCATCGCAAAGAGCAGTAGAACATCGAACGGCATATAATATGAGGCATGAAAATAAAAAATAATATAGGAAAATCCGAAATATATGCAGAAGTTATAGTAAAAATCACTATACATACTATATAAAATATTGTAAAAAATACCTTTTGCATTTAATATTTGTAATTTGGTAAAATAAACTTTGCGCAAGAGGAAACGATATTTGAGAAGATATGACACAGAAATGCATATCTTCTTTTTTTGCGCATTTTTACTAAAAATAAGGAGGCAGAAAATGAAGAATGTGATTCAATGAATATTTTTTCAGATATAAAGGATGGAATAGCATATGTAGTAGGTCATTATCATGTAGACGAAAAACAGGAAAAATTAATGATTGAAAAAACGGATAGTGAGAGAAAAATGTGTGGAATTGATTGTAAGTGCAGTAAAATAAATAGGATGGTGAAATAATGAATAGTAAAGTAAAAGTACCAGCAAAACTTGCATTGTCTGTAGTTGCAGCTTGTCTGGTATCATTTTGTGGTTTGATTACGGAAACAGCAGTAAATATAGCATTTCCGGCAGTAATGAGTACATTTGGTGTATCAACAGAGATGGTTCAGTGGCTTACAACAGGAAACTTGTTGGTTGTGGCAATGATTACACCATTATCAGCTTTTTTACAGAAACGCTTTAAATTAAAGCAGTTATTTATATTTGGAACGATGTGTTTTGTTGTAGGAACAGTGGTAGCGATTTTTTCTCCCAATTTTACATTTTTGCTGCTGGCAAGATTGATTCAGGGAATTGGAACCGGAGTAGGTGTGCCGATTGCGTTCTGTATTATTTTGGAACAGATACCATTTGAAAAAGTAGGAACTTATATGGGATATGGTGCATTGGTATCAGCGGCAGCTCCTGCATTAGGGCCTACATATGGAGGCATTGTAAACCAGACTTTAGGCTGGAGATACATTTTTGTGCTTTTAATTCCTGTTTTGATTATTACGCTCATTCTTGGAATCGCAACAATAGAAGAAAAACATGAGCCTGAGAAAGTACCGGCAGATATCTGGGGAATCATCTTTATTATGCTGACATTTTTAGGACTTGTTTATGGATTTGCAAATATAGCAGCTTTTCAGAAGAATCCAATCGTGGAAGTCGCAGCATTTGCAATGGGAATTGTAGCGTTAATATTATTTGTAAATCACTGCAAAAAATGTGAGAATTCATTGATTGATATGAGCATTTTTAAGAACATCCCATTTGTCTGCCACTTGGTAGCTTTTTTCTTAATTAATGCCATAATGCTTGGAACAAGCTTTCTTTTACCAAACTATTTACAGGTGGCACTTTTATGTGAATCTATGATTGCGGGATTTATGATTCTTCCGGGAGCTGGATTAAATGCTCTTATGGGACCTTTCGGTGGTGCAGCATTGGATAAAATCGGGGCGAAATTTCCAATTATGGTTGGAACAGGACTTATGACAATAGGTATCGTCTTATTTGCTGTATTTGGAATGAAACTAAATACAGGAATGATTATCGGGTTTTATATTATTTTTGGGATTGGATGTGGAATTGCATTTGGAAATACAATGACTGTTGGAAATTTAAGACTTCCGGTGGGACAGAAAGCATATGGTAATACATGCTTTAATACATTGATGCAGTTTGCAGGAGCTGTTGGAACCAGCGTTTGTGCAGCCTTGGTGGCAGCAGCGCAGATGCAGAATAATTCTTTCAGCCATGAGCAAAAAACGGTAGCAGGATCTACACATGGTTTTATATTTTTGCTGATACTTGCGGTTGTATGTTTGATCCTTCAGATTGTTGGCTTTAAAAATTATGAAAAGACAGAAGAACAGTAAAAATAAGAGGCATGAATTCCGGTAGGGGTTCATGCCTCTTGCCATTATAAAACATAGTGTATACGTTGTTTATCAAAACGATCTTGCTGAGAGTGGATTGATTCCGGATAACCACATGGAATAATAGCAAAAGCATCCAAATTTTCCGGTATGTTCAGTACAGTGCGGACAGCATCCATTCGCTCTTTCAGAGGAGCAATTCCAAGCCAGACAGCACCAAGTTCGAGGAAGTCCGAAAGCAAAGCATTTAATCTGACAGTAGTACCAAATCGGAGAAACTTTTTGTTTGACTTTTTTGAAAATGTGAAATATAATAATTTTCAAACGAGTAGCAAACTAGCGTAAATCCAGTTTTTGCCACTCGTTTTTCTATGTTAAAATTTATAATGCCATTAAAAAGTGTGTAGCTTATCAGCGTAAGTCCAGCTTATGAGATAAGTGCACACTTTTTTTATGCAGAAAAAGGAGGATTAAGTTAGAATGGCAGAAAGTAACAAGATGAAGGAGATGCCGGTGAATAAGCTTATGGTTCAGATGGGAATACCGATGATCTTATCTATGGCATTGCAGGCAGTCTATAATATTGTAGATAGTGCCTTTGTTGGAAACATGAAAGTGGGAAGTGAAGCAGCACTTAATGCGCTTACACTGGTTTTCCCGGTTCAGATGCTTATGGTAGCAGTTGGAATCGGAACAGGTGTGGGGACAAATGCGCTTCTGGCAAGGACTCTGGGACAAGGAAACACGAAAAAAGCAGCGAAGGTTGCAGGAAACAGTCTGTTTTTGGGAGTGATTATTTATGCGGTATGTCTGCTGTTTGGAATTTTTGGGGTAAAGGCATACATTTCGTCGCAGACAGTTGATTCGGAAGTTATTTCAATGGGAACAAGCTATCTTAGAATATGTTGTGTGATTTCTTTTGGAATTATTTTTTTCTCATTATTTGAAAAGCTGTTACAGGCAACAGGACGATCACTTTATTCAACAATCGGTCAGGTAGTGGGTGCTGTAGTAAATATTATTCTTGATCCTATCATGATCTATGGTATCGGACCTGTTCCGGAAATGGGAGTAGAGGGTGCTGCGTATGCAACTGTAATCGGTCAGGTTGTATCAGCAGTTTTGTTATTTGTTTTCCATGTAAAATTAAATAAAGAGTTTGAGCATGGAGTGAAGTATATGAAACCGGATGCGGGAATTATTAAGGAAATTTATGCAATAGGACTTCCGGCAATCATTGCACAGGCACTTATGTCTATCATGGTTTATGTTATGAATCTGATTTTGAAGTTTAGTCCTTCTGCACAGACCGCATACGGACTGTTCTACAAAGTGCAGCAGTTTGTGCTGTTCCTTGCATTTGGATTGAGAGATGCAATCACACCGATTATTGCTTTTGCATACGGAATGGGAAGCAAAAAGAGAATAAAAGACGGAATCAAATATGGTCTGATCTATACGATTGTGCTTATGATTATCGGGGTGGCAATTACAGAAAGCTTTCCGGGAGCCTTTGCAACTTTATTTAATGCCGGACAGTCAAGAGAATATTTTATCAGTGCAATGCGAATTATCTCCATCAGCTTTATTTTTGCAGGAATCAATGTAGCATACCAGGGAATTTATCAGGCATTGAACGGAGGTATCGAATCACTTGTGATTTCATTGCTCAGACAGCTTGTAATCATATTACCGCTAGCCGGAATTTTTTCAATTTTTGTTAAAAATGGTCAGATGGGAGTTTCGCTGATCTGGTGGGCATTTCCGATAACGGAGCTTGTAGCGTGTCTGGTGGGATATGCATTTTTAAAGAGAATCAAAAAGAACAAAGTGGACAGTTTAGGTTAAGGAGGAATTGGCAATGTCAAAAAGAATCATTACAATCAGCAGAGAGTTTGGAAGTGGTGGACGCTTTATTGGAGAGGAAGTGGCAAAGAAGCTTGGAATTGCCTATTATGACAAAGATATTATAGGTCAGATTGCTGAAAAGTCGGGGTTATCACCGGAGTATATTCAGGCAAATGCAGAATTATCACCAAAGAAAGGTTTGTTTGCATATGCTTTTTCAGGACGTGATATTACAGGAAAATCGGTGGAAGATATGGTGTATGAAGCACAGAGAAAAGTGATTTTGGAAATTGCAGAAAAAGAAGATTGTGTGATTATAGGAAGAAATGCAGACTTTATCTTAAAGGACAGAGGTGATGTGTTGAATGTTTTTATACATGGGGATATGACACAAAAAATGCAGCGCATATGTAAGCTATATAATGTTACGGAAGCTGATGCTGTGAAAATGATAAATGATACAGATAAAAGACGCAGAACAAATTATAATTTCTATACGGAACAAAAGTGGGGCATGGCAACCAATTATACGTTGTCTTTGAATAGTTCAGTGTTGGGGTATGATATGTGCCAACAAATTATAATAGATTGTACAAAACTATAAGAGTAAAGGGCAGAATAATCTTAGAATGGTTATTCTGCCCTCAGGTTATATTCTGCAAATATCGTTCTCATCGTATCTTATCTCTTTATCATTCAATCAATCATCAGTTACAAAAATCGGAAACATTTCAATCAGTTCACCATATCAATTTTATTTTGTGTTATACTGTTTTATGAGGCTTCTTAATTGAAATTTGAAAGAATAGATGATAAAGATGCTAAAATATGGAATATTATGCAAAAGCAGTAGAATTATTATGCTTTAAACCAGCATTAGCTAAACTTTCGACTTTATATCCGGAAATGGATATGAAAAAGTACAAGAAAAAAGTAAAACGGGAATATAAGGCTATGCTTTTAAGAACACCGGATATAGGAGGCAGTTCTTTAGAAATGAATCTGTATATTGCAGCATTTGTTTTTTCTTTACATAAAGCAGAACCGGACAAGATTAATCCTGATATTGTGAATGAGATGGTAACAGCGGTTTTTGATTCACCATTTATGATAAAGGCACACAAAAATAAAAAATGTACTTTATTTACGGATAAAGTACAGGATAAAAAAGTGAAAGAAAGCATAGCAAGTCAGACATCGAAGTTTGAACTTGACTGGAAATTTCATTATGAAAAAGGAATAGATGAATTCTATAATACATATACGGAATGTAGTATTAGTAAACTTGGCAAAAGGGAAAATTGCTTTGAATTTGTCCCATGTTTATGTAATATGGATGAGAGAAATTATAGAAATGATGGTGGGCAATTACATCGTACAAAAACTTTGGCACAGGGAGATGATTGTTGCAATTTTCATGTTACAAAGATTAAAATGGAGAGATAACTGTCGGTTTTCAAAGTTAAGATGAAGATGTTGAATTATTTTTAGGGTTAAATTTTTAATAATAAAGGAGAGAATTACTATGAAAGAAACAAATTGTAAAATAAGGTTGGTGATTGGAGCTGTTGCTTTACTATTAGCAGGTGTATTAGTTTCATACTTTTTGTTAAGATATCAAAAAGATTGGATAATGCTGGTGGGAATTATTGTTTTTGGAATTATATTTTTAAAGTGTTTCAGATATGAGAATTTTGAAAAATATATTTATGATAAGTTGTCAAAATACCTTAATGTTTTAGCTATAATTTTAATAGTTATAGCATTAACACTTTTGCCTGATTCAGCGGTAACAATGATGAATGAAAAATATCAAGGAATAGTGTATTTCCTTTCATTTCTTTGTTGGTTTATAGGGTTGTATTTTCTGAGTATAAAGAGTGAGTATAAGAATAGAATTGAAAATTAATAACGGAATGTTATGTTTATTTAGAAATTCTGTTGATTATTAAAAATATGTAGTATTAGTGCTAGAATGGTCGAGAAGTATAAGTTAGAAGGAGTTTAAAATAATCGAAATTTGAGGAGATAATGAAAATGACAGAACGAGTTATTGACGAGGAAATTAAACTGATTCCTTATTATAGGAATGACGAGGCATCGTTTCCGTGGTATCAGGATTTGGATGTATGTAAGCAGGTGGATAATAGAGATGAACCGTATGATTTGGAACTCTTGCATAATATGTATGATTACCTTAATGCACATGGTGATTGCTACTATATAGAATATAAGGGGGGTATTAGTTGGGGATGTTTCCCTAAGAGATAACGCTGAAATCGCTATTGTAGTTTGTAAAGAATACCAGAATCGACACATTGGAAGACGGTGCGTTTTAGATATACTAAAACTTGCAAAGGAGAAAGGAATGGATAAGGTAAAAGCAAATATCTATTCTTTTAATGGACAGAGTCAATTTATGTTTCAATCGGTTGGGTTTGAGAAAATTGACAATGAATGGTATGAGTATAAGCTTTAAAGCGTGACAACTTCTAATTTTAAGAACTGAATACAGTTGATATATTGTGCAAAAATGCACTTTATATAAATGCAGGATAAAAACGCACTGTACATTTTTTATGTGCTAGAGCTGGTAGGTAGCCCAGCCGTCTGAGTTGCAAAACTCAGGTAAGTAACCTTCCCCTCCGGGTTGTCCATTCCTGTAAATATTAAATTATCAGGAGGGTTTCGTTATGGACATTAATTTAGGAAAGCTGACGGTTTATTTTGAAAATCCATTTTGGGTTGGTGTATTTGAGCGTATAGAGGGCGGAAAGTTATCTGTATGCAAAGTTACATTTGGAGCAGAACCAAAGGATTATGAAATTTGGGAGTTTGCACTAAAAAATTATAGTCGGCTTAGGTTTAGTCCGTCTGTTGATTTGGTTGTAAAAAAGGAGGCAACGAATCCGAAACGGATACAGAGGGAATTGCGAAAACAATCTACTGTTTCCGGGACAGGGACGAAGTCACAGCAGGCTTTGCAACTACAACGGGAAGAAAACAAATTGATACGAAAAACGGTTAGCCGTGAAAAACAGGATGCCGAAAAACAGCGACAATTTGAGCTAAAACAACAGAAACGAAAAGAGAAGCATCGGGGCAGATAATGCCCCTTTGCTATATAATTAAAGGCTGTTGATGAATTATAGATGCGTGTTATAAAAAAATATCTATGTGTTTCTATATTTGTATATAGGTATTGACTCTATGTATTATTAGTATTGCAATCTATAATACAAATAATACAAAAGGCGTGATACAATGATTATGAAATTGGATTTTGCAAGTAGCGTTCCGATTTACCAACAAGTGCGTGATCAAATTGTACAGGCAATCGCAGATGAAATATTTAAGGATGGTGATAGACTTCCAACTGTGCGTGCGCTTGCACAAGAGGCAGGAATCAATACGATGACGGTAAATAAAGCATACCAGCTACTAAAGCAAGAGGGATATATCATTACAGACAGGAGAAATGGTGCAATGGTATGTTCTCAAAAGAAAATGAAAAATGGAATATCAGAAGAATTAAAGGAATCTTTTCGATTAATAATTGCAGAAGCTAAAATTGCAGGAGTAAAAGAGGAAGAATTATTAACTTTATGTCAAAAGTTATACAGGAGGGAAAAGTTATGATAACCACAATTATATTAGGTATCAGTGGATTGCCGGTATTGCTGATTATGTATTTTGTACTAAAAGGAATGGGAAAGGAACGGAATCATTCCTTATTTGGAATTACTTTATGGCAGGATGCAATGAAGGAAGAAGGAGTACAAGAGGTAATCAGAACCTATAAAAAACAATTAAAATACTGGACCGTGTTTTTCTTGGTAACGCAGATAGTAATGTATCCCATTAAGTATATTTCTATTGTGATAATGCTCTGGCTTATCTGGCTGTTTGCCATGATTATCTGTATGTATATTCCATATGTTAAAGCGAATAAAAAGATGCGGTTGTATAAGGCACAATATCAAGCTAAAAATAATGAGACACCACAAAATTTATTGGCAGAAGATGATGAAAATTGGATATGGGGAATATTTTACTATAATAAAAACGATAATCGTTTCTGGGTAAACAATAAGTTAGGAACTGGAACGACCGTAAATATGGCAAAACCGGGAGCCGTAGTATTTAATGTAATTGTAATTGGACTTACAGTTGTTATTTCTATAGGGGCGGTAGTGCTTTGCGCATTAGATGAATTTGTTCCTATAAAGCTGGAATATAAAAACGGAGAACTGAATGCTTCCCAGTGGAAACAGGAATATCAGATTGAAGAAGAGGACATTTCCTCTGTTACCTTATTGGAGACATTACCGTCCATGTCAAGAAGCAGTGGTACTTCTCTGGATAATTTGTACAAGGGAAAGTGGTTTAGCAGAGAACTGGATAGAAGATTTAAAGTGTGTCTGAATCCGGAAGAAAATCCATTTTTAATGATAGAAACAAAAGATGGTACCTGGTATCTGCTGGGAGATGAATCGGGCGAGCAGACCAAAGAAATTTACGAAAAGTTAAATAAGTAATTAATATAGGACATCCAGCCTTTCATATATTAGAGTTAGTAATGATAATCTATGAAGGGTTGGATATTATTATATGAAAAATAAAGGCAGAAAGAAAAAAGTATGGGAAAAGTGGTTGTGTCTGGATATCATTTGTATAATGCTGATTCTGGTAGGATTTTCCTATAAAAAAATAGAAAAGACAACCATGGAAACGGAAAATTTTCGTAAAATATATCAGGAAGATAATAAGGAAAAGGCAGAAGAAACAAAAGAGGAGGAAGAAGGAGAAGATATGGAAAAAGAAAAGAAAAAGGTAGCACTGACCTTTGATGATGGACCCCATCCGGTGTATACGCCACAGATGTTAGATGTATTAAAAGAAAAAGGAGTAAAAGCCACCTTTTTTCTTTTAGGAGAACAGGTGGAAAAGTATCCGGAAATTGTAAAGCGTATGAGCGAAGAAGGACATTTGATAGGGAATC
This sequence comes from Clostridiales bacterium, assembly GCA_012519695.1. Lineage (GTDB taxonomy): Bacteria > Bacillota > Clostridia > Lachnospirales > Lachnospiraceae > Petralouisia. Next base: position 9,555 of record JAAYPT010000010.1, read on the forward strand.
ACTCATATAAGCATGAGCAGCTTAGTAAGTTATCCAGTGTACAGGCGTGTACGCAGGTAAATCGAACCAATGAGTTGATTTATAGTATAACCGGAGAATATCCGGAATATTTGCGTCCGCCTTTTGGAGATTGGAAAGAACATCTGGACTGTGAAGTGAATATGATAGAGGTTTTATGGGACGTAGATACCTTAGATTGGTCCAGTAAAAATAAGGATAAAATCATTAAGAAAGTAGTGACGAATGTAGAAGAAGGTGATATTATTTTAATGCATGACAGCTATGAAAGTACCGTAGATGCTGTAACAGAAGTCATTGACCTGTTACAAAAGGAAGGGTATGAATTTGTTACAGTCGATAAATTGATTTTAGAATAATGAGAGAGAAAAGTATTTTAGGAAGTGAGAAAATATGGATTTATTTGATTATATGAGAGAACAGAATAAAGAAAAAGAGTCTCCACTTGCCAGTCGCCTGCGTCCGGTAAAATTAGAGGAAGTAGTAGGACAGCAGCATATAATAGGGAAGGATAAGCTCTTGTATCGTGCCATTAAGGCAGATAAGTTGAGTTCTGTTATTTTTTATGGACCACCCGGAACCGGGAAAACAACATTAGCAAAAGTAATTGCCAATACCACCAGTGCAGAGTTTACTCAGATAAACGCCACTTCTGCCGGGAAAAAAGATATGGAAGAGGTAGTAGAACAGGCGAAAAATAATCAGGGAATGTATGGAAAAAAGACCATTTTGTTTATTGATGAAATTCATCGCTTTAACAAAGGGCAACAGGACTATCTCCTTCCTTTTGTAGAAGATGGAACCATTATTTTAATTGGAGCGACCACGGAAAACCCTTATTTTGAAGTAAACGGAGCGTTGTTGTCAAGGTCTGTTGTTTTTGAATTAAAGCCTTTGACAAAAGAAGATATCAAAACCATTCTGGTGCGTGCGGTAACAGACCGAGAAAAAGGAATGGGCTCTTATGAGGCTGTGTTAGAAGAGGATGCACTGGAATTTTTGGCAGATGTGTCAAACGGAGATGCCAGAGCGGCACTTACTGCCATTGAATTGGGAGTTCTTACTACTCCAAGGGGAGAGGATGGAAAAATTCACATCACCTTAGAGGTAGCAGAAGAATGTATTCAGAAACGTGTACTTCGCTATGACAAAACAGGGGACAACCATTACGATACTATTTCTGCATTTATTAAAAGTATGCGTGGCTCAGACCCGGATGCAGCAGTATACTATCTGGCGCGTATGTTATATGCAGGAGAAGATATTAAGTTCATTGCCAGAAGAATTATGATATGTGCATCCGAAGACGTGGGAAATGCAGATCCAAATGCATTGACGGTAGCAGTCAGTGCAGCGCAGGCGGTAGAGCGGGTAGGTATGCCGGAAGCACAGATTATTTTGGCACAGGCAGTTACTTATGTGGCATCGGCACCAAAGAGCAATGCCTCCTGCATGGCAGTATTTGAAGCAATGGATACCGTAAGAAATACCAAGACTGCGCCTATTCCGGTACATTTGCAGGATGCTCATTACAAGGGAGCACAAAAGTTAGGTCACGGAGACGGTTATTTGTATGCCCATGATTATCCAAATCACTATGTAAAACAGCAGTATTTACCGGATGGATTAACAGACTGCCAATTTTATAAACCTACCGAAAATGGTTATGAAAAAACAATCAAAAATCATCTGACGTTTTTAAAAGAAAATGCATAAAAAAGCGTTTTCAATCGTTTTTTGGTAAATTTGCATAGTCCGCACTACACGAACAAATGTAAATTTGTGAAAGAAATTGCTTTACAAATTATACATAAATAGTGCATAATATAAAAAGTTGCAGAAAAAGAAAGACATGAAATATAAGGAAGTTTTAGGAGGATTTGAAAATGCAGTCATATCAGGAGATGAGCAAGGAAGAATTATTACAGGAAAAGGCAAGCCTAGAAGCAGCATATAAAAATTATGCTCAGAGCGGATTGAAGTTGGACATGTCAAGAGGAAAGCCATCCGCAGAACAGTTAGACTTATCTATGGGAATGATGGACGTTTTAAATAGCAGCACAGATTTAAGCTGCGAAGATGGAACAGATTGCCGTAATTATGGTGTGTTAGACGGTATTCAGGAAGCAAAAGTTTTATTAGGTGACATGATTGAATGCCATCCGGACAATATTATTATTTATGGAAATTCCAGTCTGAACATTATGTATGATTGTATTGCACGTTCTATGACACATGGTGTTATGGGAAGTACTCCATGGTGCAAATTAGATAAAGTAAAATTTTTATGCCCGGTTCCGGGATATGACAGACATTTTGCAATTACAGAATATTTTGGAATTGAAATGATTAACGTACCAATGCTTCCAACCGGACCGGATATGGATATAGTAGAAGAATTGGTAAGCAAAGACGATGCAATCAAGGGTATCTGGTGTGTACCAAAGTACTCTAATCCACAGGGAATTACATACTCTAATGAAACAGTACGTCGTTTTGCAAGATTAAAACCGGCAGCAAATGATTTCCGTATTTATTGGGATAATGCATATGGTGTACATCACTTATATGATATAGATCAGGATAGCTTAATTGAAATCTTAGCAGAGTGTAAACGTGCAGGTAATCCAGACATGGTTTACAAGTTCTGTTCTACCTCTAAAATCAGTTTCCCGGGTTCTGGTGTAGCTGCAATTGCAACCTCCGCAAACAATTTAGTAGATATTAAAAAGCAGATGAAAGTAGCAACTATCGGACACGATAAGGTAAATCAGTTGCGTCATGTAAGATTCTTCAAAGATATTCACGGAATCGAAGAACATATGAAAAAACATGCAGCAATCTTAAGACCAAAGTTTGAAATGATTATCAATACCTTCAATGAAGAATTAGCAGGTCGTGAAATCGGAAGCTGGATTACACCAAAGGGTGGATATTTTATCGCCTTTGAAGCATTAGAAGGTTGTGCAAAAGAAATCGTTGCTAAGGCAAAGAAAGCAGGAGTTACCATGACACCGGCAGGAGCACCTTATCCATATGGAAAAGATCCAAAAGACAGCACAATCCGTATTGCACCATCTTACCCAACAACAGAGGATTTAAAGATGGCAACAGATATCTTCGTTACTTGTGTAAAATTAGTAAGTATTGATAAGATTTTGGAAAGTAAATAAGTATAAAGTTTTTGAGCCGTTGTACATTTGTGCAGCGGTTCTTTTTATATAATAGGAAATTGCGTCCTATTGTATAAAAAACGCTCCGCTAAGAGTGTACACCTCTTGACAAAAGCAAAATAGTGTATTATTGTATTAAACAAATAATACACTATATAGAAGGTGGAGGAAGAAGTATGGAAGCAATTATTGTTGTAATCGGAATGATTTTCGCTTATTTCGGATATAGTACTTACTATAAAATGCAATATAAGAAACAAAAACGGCAGGAAATCAGAAAAAGTTTCGGAAAGAAACCGGAGCCGAAGGAGAAAGATACGAAAAAAATTCGCTTTTTCTTAGAAAATCGTGGAAAAGAAGCCCAGGTGGATGATATTACCTGGAAAGATTTGTCCATGGATGAGGTGTTTTGGCGTATCAATAATTGTGCTAGTGCTACCGGAGAGCAGATTTTATACGATACCATGCACAATACAGATTCTACAGAAGAAGAATTAGAAGAATTAGAGGAGTCTGTGCAGTATTTTTCAGAACATGAAAAAGAGCGCAATGAGACGTTAGAATGCCTGCAACGAATCGGAAAAAGGGAGGCTTCCTACTATATTTCTCCATATATGGAAAATCTCGAAGTAAGTAAAATTGGAAATATAACTGTGTATAGAATACTGCAAATTTTGCCGATTTGTTTCTTAATTGGGCTATTAGTGTCTAAAAATATTTTTTTTGCAGGATTTCTTGCAGCAAATCTGATTTTGAATATTGTAATATATGCAATGATGAAAATGCGCTATGAGAACAACCTTGCAATGTTAGGAACAATAAGTGCCATTTTAACCACAGGAAAGCACTTGGAAAAAGTGAATTTAGAAGAAGTATTTGCAAAAAAGCTATCAGAACCATTACAGGCATTAAAGAAGGCAGAAGGAAATATTGAAAAGATGCAGTCCGCCCAGGAAACGATGCTGTCAGCGGATATGGGAGCTTTGGGAGACTATTTGTTAGGTGCAACCCTTTGGCATTTAATTGCATATGAAAAAAGTATTCAGATGTTAGTGCAATATCGAAAAGAATATATGGAGATTTTTGAAACTATCGGAAAGATAGACATGGCGATCAGTATTGCTTCTTTTCGAAAAAGTATTTCCTTTTATACAACACCGGAATTTTGGGAAAAGCGGGAAGTATTACTGGAAGAAGCGTATCACCCACTCATTGAAAATCCGGTATGCAATTCTATCAATTGGAATCAAAATTGCATTATTACAGGGTCAAATGCATCGGGAAAATCAACATTTATTAAGTTATTAGGGGTAAATGTGATTTTAGCACAGACCATACACACCTGTATGGCACAAAAAATGCAGTTGCCGCATACAGATATAGTAACCTCCATGGCAGTACAGGATGATATTATGTCGGGAGATAGTTATTTTATCAAAGAAATAAAATATTTGAAACGAATGTTGGAACACTTAAATGAGGATAGATGTACCATTTGTATTGTAGATGAAATATTGAGAGGAACCAATACAAAGGAGCGAATTGCAGCATCACAGGCAATCATGGAGTATTTGTGTGAAAAAAATTGTCTGGTAATGGTTGCTTCCCACGATCAGGAGCTTACCGTATTACTTCAAAACAAGTATCAGAACTATCATTTTAGTGAGAAAATCGGACAGCATGATATTGAATTTGACTATAAATTGTATCCGGGACCATCTACTTCCCAGAATGCAATTCGCCTGTTAGAGTATTTAGGATTTCCGAAAAAAATTATTACAGAGGCAAAAGAAAAAGCAGAAATTTAGTGTCAAAATAAAATGAAAAGTTTATTAATTATAGGAAAAAAGACACATAAAAGGGGAAAAATGTGATATAATATGAGCAAGTGAATTATAAGAAATATCATTGAAAGAAGGAAACAAAATGGATACCCCTATTACATTTAATGAAGATGTAGATAGCTGGAAAACAGTTATGTTTTTATATAATTCTGCGCTAAAAGAGGTAGGGACTAAGCTGGAAATTCTGCGAGATGAATTTCAATATATACACAAATACAATCCAATCGAGTATATAAAGTCTCGTATTAAGGAACCGGAAAGTATTGTAAAGAAGTTAAAGAGAAACGGTTACGAAAGTACCATTGATAATATGGTGACTTATGTAAAAGATATTGCGGGAATTCGTATTGTCTGTTCTTTTACTTCCGACATTTATCGTTTGGCAGAAATGATTGGGAAACAAAATGACCTTACGGTAGTTTCGGTAAAAGATTATATCAAAAATCCCAAAGACAGCGGTTACAAGAGTTATCATATGTTAGTAACAGTACCTATTTTCTTATCAGACCGCGTAGTAGATACCAAGGTGGAGATTCAGATTCGAACAATTGCCATGGATTTCTGGGCAAGTTTGGAACATAAGATTTACTATAAATTTGAAGGAAATGCGCCGGAATATATTAGCCGTGATTTACGAGAATGTGCCGGAATCGTGTCTATGCTGGATGCGAAGATGCTTTCCCTAAATGAAGCAATTCTTCAGGCGAAAGAGGAACAGGAAGAAGAACAGGAATTAAACAAAGATACATAACCGGAGAGGTTCCGCAAGGAGCCTCTTCTTATGCAAGAGGAAATTAGTCATAGATGACACCCCGCGGGCGCGAAAGAGTCCGGCGAACAGACTCTTTGTTCTATCATAGGAAAGGGATTACTTTTATGGAAAACAAACAGGAGAGTAGAAGAATCTTGGATTTGGCGGTATCCACAGGCGAAGTACTTTTGAAAAACGGTGGAGAAATTTATCGTGTACAAGAAACTGTCACTCGTATTTTAGAAGCATATGGGATAGAAGATTACAATGTATATGTGGTGACAAATGGAATATTTGCTACTGTGCGTGAACGAGAAGAAGATGCCAGCAGTATGGTACGTTATGTGACCATTGGTGATGTAAATTTACAAATGATAGAAGACATTAATCAGCTTTCCAGAGAAATATGGGAAGGAACTTGCAGCATAGATGAGGCATATGGGCGTTTGGAAATGTATAAGAAAAAGAAACTTCCGGATAAATGGATGCGGGTACTGGCATGCGGTATGGGTAGTGCAGGATTTTGTTACCTGTTTGGCGGAAGATTATACGACAGTGCCATTTCATTTTTCCTGGGGATGTTACTGGAAGTATTTCTGTTTACAGCATCCAGACATCACACTTCAAAATTTATTTTAAATATTATCGGAAGTGCCATTGTGACAGTGGGAGCACTGGTGCTATATATGGCAGGAACCGGAATTTGGTTTGACAAAGTAATTATAGGTGGAATTATTCCACTGGTACCGGGGGTGGCATTAACTACAGCGATTCGTGACTTATTTGGAGGAGATTATTTATCAGGCAGCATACGGTTGATGGATGCACTAATGACGGCAATTTGTATTGCAATTGGAGTGGGTGCGGCAATTAAATTGTTTCAGTTTGTAACGGGAGGTGCGGTGTTGATATGATCGATCAGATAATTATGTCCATGGTGGCAACCATAGCATTTGCGATTTTATTTAACGCACCGAAAAAAGAATATGTATTTTGTGCATTGAATGGATGTATTGGCTGGATGTCCTATCAGTTATTTTTAAGCTACGGGGCAAGTGTAGTAATGGCTTCTTTGTGGGCAACCTTGATTCTTACTTTGGTAGCAAGGATTTTATCAGCAATACGAAGGTCACCGGTTACCATATTTTTGGTGACGGGAATCTTTACCTTAGTGCCCGGAGCCGGAATTTACTATACTTCCTATTATTTGATTATGAATGACTTAGCACAATTTACCGCAAAAGGAATTGAAACATTCAAAATTGCAGGAGTTATGGTACTAGGAATTGTATTTGGACTGGCATTGCCACAGAGTTGGTTTAATCAATTAAGAAAAATAACACATAAAAACAGGTAGTTTCCACTACCTGTTTTTTATGCAATAGGAAATATCGTGTTACATAAAAGTGTGAAAGTTATGATTTTCCTATGATATAAAAACGCTCCGCTAAGGATATAAATGTTATGCTTCGCATTTCCAGAAATATGCGCTATATGGTGGAAGTTCGCTACCACCACCAAAATCATGCTTTTCTCCGGTGATTAAGTCAGTAGCAGTACCACATCCAGCATCAAAGTGTGCGGTATAAGGCTGACCATCTGCATTGATTGCCACTAAAACACGTTCATGTTCTGAGGAGCGTTCAAAAATGCATTGCTGGTTGGTAAGAACCACAGAACGGAAGTTACCGTAATTAAGAGCTTCCGAAGCCTTTTTTGCGGCAGTTAATTTCTGAATCCAATCGGTTAAGTCATTCCATTCCGGATGTTCTAATGCAGGTCGAAGTGCCGGGTCTCCCTGACTTTTATCACCCTCTATTCCCCATTCACTTCCGTAGTAGATGCATGGAATCCCAGGCATACCAAAGCAAAGAGCATAAATAAGTGGAAGATGAGCCTTATTGGTTAAAATGCTGGCAATACGGGAAACATCGTGATTATCCACAAAGCTTAAAAGATGTTTGCCCTTATAAAGTGTCCAGTCTTCCGGTCCGAATTGTCTTAAAAGAGAGTGATTGATTTCAAACATATTCATAGAATTAAAGCTGGAATACAATCCCTTATAACACTCATAGTTGGTAGCGGAATGAAGCATTGCATCATTCATTAACTGGTTGTAGTCTCCGTGAAGCATTTCTCCTACTAAGAAAAAGTCTTCTTTTAAGCTATCGCAGTGGCTACGAAGTCGTCGTACAAAGTCGTGGTCAAGACAATATGCCACGTCAAGACGTAATCCGTCAATATTCCAATTTTTTACCCAAAAGGTAACACTATCTAGAAGATAAGAGATAACTTCTTCATTTCTCAGATTTAATTTTACTAAATCATAGTTACCTTCCCAACCTTCGTACCATAATCCGTCGTTATAGTTGGAGTTTCCGTTGAAATCAATGTGGAACCAGTCCTTATAAGGGGAAGATTCTCGATTTTTCAATACGTCCTGAAAAGCGAAAAATCCACGTCCTGCATGATTGAAAACCCCATCTAATACCACACGGATTCCGGCATTGTGCAGTGCATCGCATACATCTTTGAAATCATCATTAGTACCGAGACGGGTATCTAACTTTTGATAATCTCTGGCATTGTAGCCGTGAGTATCGGATTCAATTAATGGAGAAAAATAGATAGCATTGATACCCAGTTTTTCCATGTGAGGAATCCAATCTTTGATTTTTAAAATTCTGTGTGTAAGTACACCGTCATTTTCAAAAGGTGCGCCACATAGTCCTAAAGGATAAATTTGATAAAATACACTTTCATAAGCCCACATAATGTTCACATTCCTTCCCATAATTATTTATGATAGTAAAAATTATTTACTCATATCTTTTGATTTTTGTACACAAGCACGCTGTGCTGTAATTACAGAGTTGCGAAGTCCTTTTTCTTCTAATACGGCAACTGCTTCAATGGTAGTACCTCCCGGAGAGCATACAGCGTCTTTCAAAGCTCCCGGATGTGTTCCGGTTTTTAATACCATTTTTGCAGAACCAAGGACAGACTGAGCGGCAAATTTGTAAGCCTGTGCCCGAGGCATACCGTCAGCTACAGCGGCATCTGCCATAGCTTCAATAAACATATATACATAGGCAGGAGAAGAGCCGGATACACCGGTTACTACATCCATCAAAGATTCTTTTACCACTTCACATTTTCCGAAGCTGTTAAAAATATCAATAGTAGTAGAAAGCTCATCTTCAGTGACATTATCGTTAATACAAAGTGCACTCATAGCTTCCCCTACCAGAGCCGGAGTGTTTGGCATGGCACGAACAAGTTTAATGGAAAAACCAAACATATGCTCAATAGATGCAATCGGCTGACCGGCAGCAATAGAAATAATTAATGCATCTTTTTTTACATGGTCTTTGATTTCGGGAATAACTTCAGAGAATAGAAAAGGTTTTACTGCCAGGAAAATAATGTCGGCATTTTCAACAGCAGTCTGGTTATTCTGAGAAGTATGTATACCGAAACGTTCTTCCAAAGAAGAACAGGTTGTAGTTGTTTTGGCAGTAGCAGTAATCTGTTCTTTGGATGCAAGACCGGAAGAAAGAATACCTCCGATGATAGCACTTGCCATATTTCCGCCACCGATAAAAGTAATATTGTGATTCATAATGATGCCTCCTCGATTTGTGTTTTTATAAAAAAGTAATTACTATTATGATAGCAATAGTAAGGAAATTGTGCAAGTATGAGGGGGGGGGAAAGAAGTTGAATAGCGATGAAAATCAACCTAGAATGGAGCGTTATTTAAAAGTGGGAAAAGGGGATCAAACAAAAGAATGTATTGTGATTTTTGAAAAACGAAAAATTTTGATTCGTTGTATTGTTGATTATATTGCAGGAATGACAGATAGATATGCTATAGAAGAATATGAAAGACTAAAATAGTTTATGTAATATAAAAAAGGTATCCCACTTTTTAGTAGAATACCTTTTAAAATTGTGCTTATCAAATGACTTAGAAATCTGTTAAGTCAGCAGCTCTCTTTTCAAGGAAAGCAGTCATTCCTTCCTTCTTGTCATGTGTAGAACATGTTACACCGAATAAGTTAGCTTCCATTTCAACAGCGTTCTTGATATCCATATCATATCCGTTGTTGATAGCAGCCTTTGCGATAGATACAGCGTAGCTTGCTTTAGAAGCAATCTTAGCAGCCATCTTCTTAGCAGTATCCATTAATTCTTCCTTAGGAACTACTTTGTTAACAAGACCGATTCTGTAAGCTTCTTCTGCATTAACGTTATCGCAGGTGAAGATCATTTCTTTTGCACGTCCCATTCCTACTAAACGAGCAAGTCTCTGAGTTCCGCCAAATCCTGGGATGATTCCAAGACCACATTCAGGCTGTGCAAAGCTTGCGTTGTCAGCAGCGATACGGATATCACATGCCATTGCGATTTCACATCCGCCGCCTAAAGCAAATCCATTAACAGCAGCGATAGTTACCTGACGCATGTTCATTAACTTGAAGAATGGTTCAGCAGCTCTCATACCAAAAGCACGAGCCTCAGCAGCTGTAAAGTTAACCATTTCAGAGATGTCAGCACCAGCTACGAAAGATTTGTATGGGTTATCCTTTTTGTCAGGACCACCTGTTAAAATAACAACTTTTACGTCGTCTCTAGCTTCAATTTCAGATAATACAGTATTAAGCTCAGTTAAAGTTTCACTGTTTAATGCGTTTAATGCTGCAGGTCTGCTGATTGTAAGAACAGCAACTTCGTTTTCCACTTCTAACTTTAAGTTATTCATGTGTAAACCTCCTAATATAATATGTAATTTAATAGTTCACGGATTGCCCAAAACATCGGCAAAACATACTTTAACTATATAACTTTGATAAAAATTTGTCAATATCTGCCCGGAGATTTTCAAAGGTTTATATCAGACAATGGGAGAATAAATTTATTAAGTTTTAAGTTGACAGGAAAAATGCAAGAAAAGTATGATAAAATAGGTCTAGAAACATAGAACAAGGAGACAGAGAAGATGAGTGATAACAAAGATTTTTTAGGAAAAGAACCCATTGGAAAATTGTTATTAAAGTTGGCATTACCTACAGTAGCGGCACAGATGATAAATATGCTTTATAATATCGTAGACCGTATTTATATAGGACATATTCCAAAAGTAGGAGCTATGGCGTTAACCGGAGTTGGGGTATGTATGCCAATCATTATGATTGTTTCGGCGTTTGCTGCACTGGTGGGCAATGGTGGTGCACCAAGAGCTTCTATTTTTATGGGAAAAGAGGACAAGGAGTCAGCGGAGAATACGTTGGGAAATTGTTTTTTTGTGCAAATTCTCATTTCAATTATTTTAACTGTGGTACTGTTACTGTGGAATCGTGATTTGTTGTTGACCTTTGGAGCCAGTAAAAATACCATTTCATATGCAGAAAGTTATATGAGCATCTATGCCATAGGAACCATATTTGTTCAGCTTACATTAGGAATGAATGCATTTATCACAGCCCAGGGATTTGCAAAAACAGGAATGTTATCCGTTCTAATCGGAGCAGTGGCAAACATTATCTTAGATCCCATTTTTATTTTCGGATTTCATATGGGAGTAAAAGGAGCTGCACTTGCAACGGTTATTTCACAGGCATGTTCTTGTATCTGGGTGTTATCATTCTTGTTTGGAAACAAAACCGTTTTAAAAATAAAAACCAAGTATTTACTGCCAAAAGCTAAGATTATTTTGCCAAGTCTGGCATTGGGACTGGCTACCTTTATTATGCAGGCAAGCGAAAGTGTGATTTCTGTATGCTTTAACTCTTCCTTATTAAAATACGGCGGAGATATTGCAGTTGGTGCCATGACGATACTGACAAGTGTTATGCAGTTTGCCATGCTACCGTTACAGGGAGTTGGACAGGGGGCGCAACCCATTATCAGCTATAACTATGGAGCGAAAAATGCAAAACGTGTACGAGAAGCTTTTTGGCTATTGTTAAAAGTGAGCCTTAGCTATGCAGTAATCTTGTGGTTATGTGTAATGATATTCCCACAAGGATTTGCAGCAATGTTTACTACCGATACAGAACTTTTACAGTTTACCAAAACAGCACTTCGTATTTATATGGCATGTATGATGCTATTTGGCATACAAATTGCTTGTCAGATGACCTTTACTTCATTGGGAAAAGCAGGGGCATCTATCATAGTAGCGATTATGCGAAAATTTGTGTTATTACTGCCACTGATTTACCTTATGCCACATATCGTAACGAAAAACAGAACTATGGCGGTGTATCTGGCAGAACCGGTTGCCGATTTCTTTGCAGTTACATTTACAATGATTTTATTCCGGTTCCAGTTTAGGAAGGCAATGAATCAGATTGAACAAAAAAGATAAGCAACAGAAAAGATAAGAGCATGGTGTTATTCTGCACCATGCTCTTTTAAAAATTGAAACGTAGTCTCATAGTAGGTCTGGGGATCTTTATCCATCGCCTGTGCGTGTCCTGCACCGGGAATAATAAGAAGTTCTTTTTCGCCCCCGGCTGCATCGTAAAGTTGATATGCCATATCTACCGGTACCATGTCATCCTGATCTCCGTGGATAATCAAAACAGGAAGTGTGGTTTTCTTAATAGCCTTGAGGGCAGAGGCATGTTTTAAGTTATATCCGCCCCGTAGCTGTAACACAAGGTTCATACTGTCCAGTAGCGGAAAAGAAGGGAGTCCAAACCAATCCTTCATTTGTTTGGCAAACATTTGGTATGCATCGGTGTAGGCACAGTCACTTACAATGGCACATACTTGGGAAGGAAGTTTTTCCCCGGACATCATAAGCGCACAGGCAGCCCCCATAGACTGACCATGAATGACAATTTTGGCATCAGGGTCTTTGGCAATGATTTGGTCTAACCAAAGCATGTTGTCCAGGCGGTCGGTCCATCCCATACCATACCAATAAAATCCCCTTCACTTTCTCCGCTACATCGCATATCAGGAACCAGAGCATGGTAGCCACGGGCAACATATTCACAGGCGATAGGGTACATTTCTTCTTTCCAGCCGGTATATCCGTGAAGTAACAGTACCCACAAGTGGCTTTCTTCCTGTGGTGCAAAAGAAGTAGCAATTAACTGATAGCCATCCGTGGTAGTAGCGGTAAGCTTTTCATAAGAAGCAGTTTGTAGCCACTCATTTGTTTTTTGGATAGCGGCAGCGTGATTATTTTGAATATCACTGGTTTGCACTAAGGCTTCCGTTGCAGTTTCTGTTACTTCTTCAAAAGCGTCTGTTTTTTCCATAAAAGAAGGCACTAAGGCAAGACTTACTGCAAAATAGCAGGCAATCCAATAGGCGATAAAAAGAAGAAACAGTATAAAGAGTAGTATATTGCGAATTTTTTTCTTTCGGTAAGTAAGTGTTTTCATAGGTATTAGCTCCTGTTACGAAATGCAGTCGGTGTACATCCGTATTTTCTCTTAAAAAGTCGGTTAAAATAAGAAAGGTTGTCAAAACCTGTTTCAGCGGCAATATTCACAATGGAATCCGAAGAGGAAACCAATAGTCTGGTTGCCATGGTGAGACGGTAATCATTAAGATAATCAGTAAAGGAAACAGCCATATTTTGTTTAAAAAACTTCATGAAATGAGACTGGGAAAAGCCGCAAATATCAGCCGCATCTGCAATGGAAATCTTATCACTGTAATTCGTTTCTACATATTTTAATATATCCCTGAGTCGGTCTAAGGACTTGTTCTGATGACTGGGCAACGGGTCCTTAATAAAGGAAATTAAAGAATAGAAAAGCGTAAATAGCTGACCTTTGATTGCCAGTTCATATCCGGGAGCAAAGGTTTTACAGATGTTATCCATAGTATCCAGACAATTGGACAAAACCGGATAAACAGAAGAATCCGGAGTGTAGTGGTTCCAAATGCTGATTTGGCGTTGCAACAGTGGTTGAAAAAACTTTTCCGTACAAGTATCTCCCTGAACAGCCATTAACATATTAAGTTGGAAAATAATATTTTCGTACTCCATAGACTGGTCTTCAAATTGCTCGATAGAGTGGAGCTGTCCCGGTGGAACCACAATAATATCTCCGGAATTTACCACAATAGGAACCAGATCCACAGTGATTCTTCCCTGTCCCTTCTTTATATAAATGATTTCCATATCATTGTGCCAGTGAGCAGGAACTAAAGGGAAGTCCAGTGGGATACTGCAAAGGTAAATATTAAAAGGAAAATCTGCCAGTCCATGAGACTTGATTTCCTGTGTATTTTCATATTCCAGTATATTCATAGATAGTTATCCTTTCGTAAAGCCTTTCAAAAAGATTTGGTTAATTTGATAGTATTGTACTATATTATGCTATCATATTGCAAGAAAAACGGAAAAAATAAGGCTATAATGTACCCATAAGATAAAAACAGAACACAAGACGATGTGTCTTAAATAATCAAAAGATTTTAGGAGGATAAAAATGAAGGTAAAAGAATTACTGGAAAAACAGTGTGGCAAGGCAATTGCAGACTGTAGCAACGAAGAATTATATTACGGATTACTTGCAGTTGTAAAGGAACTTGCAAAGGAAAAAGAAAGCAATGCAGGAAAGAAAAAAGTATATTATATTTCCGCAGAATTCTTAATCGGAAAATTATTATCTAACAATATGATTAACCTTGGTATCTATGATGAAGTAGCACAGCTTTTCGCTGAAAACGGAAAAGACATCAACTTAATCGAGCAGGTTGAGCCGGAACCATCTTTAGGAAATGGTGGATTAGGACGTTTGGCAGCATGTTTCTTAGATTCCATGGCAACAATCGGATTAAACGGAGATGGTATTGGATTAAACTATCACTTCGGATTATTTTTACAGACATTCCAGGATCGTTTACAGAAAGAAAACAAGAATCCTTGGATTGAAGCACAGAGCTGGCTTACAAAGACAGATGTAACATATCCGGTACAGTTCGGTGGATTTACCGTACAGTCCAGAATGTATGACTTAGATGTAACAGGATTTGAAAACAGAACAAATAAATTACATTTATTCGATATTGAAACAGTTGATGAAAGCTTAGTAGGCGATGGAATCGACTTCGATAAGAACGACATCAAAAAGAACCTTACATTGTTCTTATATCCGGATGATTCTGATGAAGCAGGAAGACTTCTTCGTGTATACCAGCAGTACTTCATGGTAAGCAATGGTGCACGTCTCATTCTTGCAGAAGCAGAAGCAAAGGGATGTAACTTACATGACTTAGCAGATTATGCAACAATCCAGATTAACGATACACACCCAAGTATGGTAATTCCTGAATTAATCCGTTTATTAATGGAAAGAGGAATTCGTATGGACGAGGCAATTGAAATTGTTTCTAAGACCTGTGCATACACCAACCACACGATTCTTGCAGAAGCATTGGAAAAATGGCCAATGGATTACTTAAACAAAGCAGTTCCACAGTTAATGCCAATTATCCGTGAATTAGATACAAGAGTAAAAGAAAAATTCGATGATAAGTCTGTAGCAATCATTGATGATGAAAATCGTGTACACATGGCACACATGGACATTCATTATGGATACAGCGTAAACGGTGTTGCATACTTGCATACTGAAATCTTAAAGAAGAACGAATTAAATAACTTCTACAAGATTTATCCTGAAAAGTTCAACAACAAGACAAACGGTATTACATTCCGTCGTTGGTTAATGCATTGTAACAAGGGATTAAGCCATTACTTAGATGAAACTATCGGAACAGGCTGGCACAAAGATGCTGATGAGTTAGAAAAATTATTAGCATACAAGGATGATGATGCAGTATTAAATAAATTATTAGAGATTAAGGCAGAAAATAAGAAGAATCTTGCAGCATACTTAAAGGCTACTCAGGGTGTAGAAATCGATGAGAATTCTATCTTCGATATTCAGATTAAGCGTCTTCATGAGTACAAACGTCAGCAGATGAATGCATTATATGTAATTCACAAATATTTAGATATTAAGAAAGGAAACAAGCCAAGTACACCAATCACTGTTATCTTTGGTGCAAAGGCAGCTCCTGCTTATATCATTGCAAAAGATATCATTCATTTGATTTTATGCTTACAGGAAGTAATCAACAATGATCCGGAAGTAAGCCCATACTTAAAGGTTGTTATGGTAGAAAACTACAACGTAACAAAGGCTGAAAAGTTAATTCCGGCATGTGATATTTCCGAGCAGATTTCCTTAGCATCTAAAGAAGCATCCGGAACAGGAAACATGAAGTTCATGTTAAACGGAGCACTTACTTTAGGAACTATGGACGGAGCAAATGTAGAAATCGCCGATTTAGTTGGAAAAGATAACATTTATATCTTCGGTGAATCTTCTGATACTGTTATTGAACATTATGAAAAAGCAGATTATGTATCTAGAAAATTCTATGAAGAAGATCCGGAAATCAAAGAAGCAGTTGACTTTATCGTAAGTGATACCTTATTAAAGGTTGGACATAAAGAAAACCTGGAAAGACTTTACAACGAGTTATTAAACAAAGACTGGTTCATGACTCTGTTAGATTACAAGTCTTATGCAGCTAAGAAAGAAGAAATCTACAAAGATTACGAAGATCGTAAAGGATGGGCTAAGAAGATGATCGTAAACACTTCTAAAGCAGGATTCTTCTCTTCTGATAGAACAATTGCAGAGTACAACAAGGATATCTGGAAATTGAACTAATTTTGAAAAAATAATATGAGTGAAAGAGGGTACCTTTTGAAATTCCAAAAGGTATCCTTTTTTGGTTTACAAAAAGAAAGTAATATGATATTTTTTATAGGTGTAAAATAATAAAAGAAAAGAGGGAAGAGTGTGAAAAAGAAAGTATTTCGAAATGAAAGTCTGAACCGGATATGCAGGTTAGAGCATGCCATATGGTTAGTTCCGGTATTTTTTTCCTATTAAGTGCATGGAAAAGCAGAAGCAAAATCACGGAGATATTAGAGGCAGAACATTCTCTTGTTGTGATTATAGGGCTGATATGCTTTTTGGCATTTATCGCATTTTTGGAATCCATAATTCCATTCGCAATTTTAAAAGTATTTTTCCGTAAGATGAAAAAACAGGTGATAAAAAATAACAGTTTTATTCCCATTGAAGATTTTGACTACTATCGTGATAAACTGACAGGATTATCTCCTGCCATGATCAGTATTATATCTGACCTTGAAATAGAGCAGAGAAAGGATGTAGCAGCCTCTATTTTAAAATACGAGGAAATGGGTATTTTAAAAGTAGAAGGAAACAACTACGAAGCAGGAGATTATCAGAATGCTGATTTAAGAGAAAGTGATAAGTATCTGATAGAAGGTTTGGTAAATCATACATTCAATATGGAAAATGATCGAGAGTGGCGAAAACTTGTAGAAAAAGAAGCAGAGGAAGAAGGCTACTTAAAAAATCCATTGTCAAGGGGAAAACGAGGACTTGGCAAAAAGCAAACAGGATGTGGATGTGGCGGAGGTTGTCTGATGCCGATTCTTCTATTCATTTTATTTTTGGTAGTGACATTTCATGCAAATGCCAATACGGGAGAATTGGAAGCCATATTGGAAGCAGCATCGGATGATATGAGCTTTGGACAACAATTGGAGTATTTAGGTAAATATCCACAGGTATATCCTGTGATTGCTGAGATGATTCTTGCGCTGGTTCTTTTTATATTGACAATTATTTCACCGTTATTAGCAATAGTTGGTGGAATTGCTACGATGTCCAAAAGAAAAATTTGGACGAGAACGGATGCAGGAAATGAAATGGCAGAATGTATTTACGGTATGAAGAACTTTATTCACGATTTTTCAAATTTAAGTGAGGCACACAAAGAACAGGTAGTCTTATGGGATGATTATTTGGTTTATGCAGTAGTTTTAGAAGAAAACCAGCAAATTGTAAAAGAGATTATGAAAAGGAGAAATGAGAAATGGTAGCAGGAATTATAATAGCAGTTGTAGTAGTATTGATTTTGGCAATAATCATAAAAATATATAATGGATTAGTGGTATTGAAAAATCGTGTGGAAAATCAGGGAGCACAAGTAGAGGTTCAGTTAAAGAGAAGAGCAGATTTGATTCCCAACCTGATTGAAACAACCAAGGGATACGCAAATTACGAAAAAGCCACATTGGAAAGGGTAACAGAACTTAGAAGTAAAGTGTTGAATGCTTCTAGCGCAAGCGAATCCTATCAGGCAAGTAATGCCCTCGGTAGAGAATTAAATCAAATTTTAGTACATAGTGAGAATTATCCGGAATTAAAAGCAAATACTAACTTTATGAAATTACATGAAGAATTGGCTGATACAGAGGATAAGATTGTAAAAGCACGTCAGTTCTACAACGATACCGTAATGAAGTATAATACACAGATTATGATGTTTCCAAAGTCTGTTTTTGCCGGAATATTTGGCTTTAAGAAATTTGATTTGTTAGAGGCAACACCGGAAGAAAAGAAGAGTGTTAAGATAGAAGCGAATACATTTCAGTTCTAGAAAGAGAAATTAGATTGGGAGAAGAAAAGAGAAAACGTGAAATATAAAAATATAGTAAACGGAAAATTTCAAAGTCGTCCGAATCGTTTTATTGCCATGGTGGATATTGATGGAAAGGTAGAAACGTGTCATGTGAAAAATACCGGAAGATGTAAAGAATTATTGCTTCCGGGAGCAGAAGTATATTTGGAAAAAAGCGGCAATCCCAATCGCAAAACGGCTTATGATTTAGTGGGTGTGAAAAAGGGAAAAGTTCTTATCAATATGGACTCCCAGGCACCCAATCAGGCAGTGAAAGAATGGCTAGAAAAAGAAGTATATTTTAAAAATATTACCTATCTGAAGCCGGAATGTAAGTATGGAAATTCCAGAGTAGATTTCTATTTAGAAACGGCAGATGAAAGAAAAATTTTTATTGAAGTAAAAGGTGTCACACTAGAAGAAGAAGGTGTTGCAAGATTTCCGGATGCACCTACCTTGCGTGGCATTAAGCATATGAAAGAACTAGAACAGGCAGTGCAACAAGGATATGAAGCGTATATTCTCTTTGTAATACAAATGAAGGGGATAAAATGGTTTGAGCCAAATGACAGAACACACCCGGAGTTTGGTGATACACTGCGCTGGGTATCAAAAAATGGTGTAGGAGTGCTTGCCTATGATTGCAGTATTACAAAAGAGAGTATGGAATTGGATATGCCGGTAGAAGTTCGGTTATAAAAATGCCCCACCACATGCGACATGCGTGTGGCGGGGCATTTCTTATGTAATAGGAAATTGCGTCCTATTACATAAAAAACGCTCCGCTAAGGAATCGCACCTCGCGGAGATGAAATTAGTCATAAATGACACCGCTCGGGCAAGAAAGAGTCCGACAAGCGGACTCTTTCTTATGCTTCTTCTTCCGTTTCGTTCATTTTTTCAGGAAGTTTCATAAATATTTTATTAATACGGTTCTTTTCCATATCTTCTACGCGAAGGAAAACACCTTCCGGAGTAGTGGCACATTCCCCTACCGTAGGTAAGTGGTCTAAAAGTCCAATCAGATAGCCGCCGATAGAATCATAATCTTCGGAAATCCAATCTAAAGCCAAGGTAGAGCATAAGTCTTCCAGATTCATAGAACCTTGTACCATATATTCGTACTCGTTAATCTGTTGGATTGGGTCTTCTTCGTCCATGTCGTATTCGTCACGAATTTCACCGACAATTTCCTCAAGCAAGTCTTCTAAAGTGATAAGACCGGCAGTTGCGCCGTATTCATCAAGTACAATTGCGATATTGATGGAAGATTTTTTCATTTCCACCAAAAGTTCGGCAGTATTTTTGTGTTCATAAGTGTAATAGGGTTTTCTTAAAATATCCCGAACAGAAAAGCTGTCCTTATCCTCATAGAGTAATAAATCCTTCATGTTAATAATACCAATTACATTATCGGTAGAGTCTTCATAGACCGGAAGACGTGTATATTTGTCCTTACGGAAAATATCCAGTAATTCCTGATATGTATTGTTGATATCTGCAAAGGTCATGTCAATACGAGGAACCATAACTTCTTTTGCCTGTGCGTCTCCAAAATCGAAAACATTGTTAATCATTTCACGTTCTTCTGTTTCAATCACACCTTCCTCATGACTGACATCCACAATGGTACGAAGTTCATCTTCTGTCATTGTATTTTGAGCTCCGTTAGGGTCTACACGAAGTAATTTCATAAGTCCAAGAGCCAGCTTGTTTACAATAAAAATAAGTGGAGTCAATATCTTCATAAGAATACTGATAATTCCGGCATAAGAAAGAGCAATCTTGTCTGCATGAATGGTAGCCAGTGTTTTCGGAGAAATTTCACCGAAAATCAAAACCAAGAGGGTTAATATACCAGTTGCAATACCTACGCCGGCATTTCCAAATGTCTTTGTTGCAAAAGTAGTAGCAAGTGAGGAAGCAGAAAGGTTCACGATGTTGTTTCCAATCAGGATAGCAGAAAGCATTTTTCCTGAATTGTCTGTAACCTCTAAGACCTTTTTGGCTTTTTTGTTGCCCTCATCTGCTAAAGATCGCATACGAATCTTATTTGAGGTAGTAAGTGCTGTCTCCGCAGAAGAAAAGAATGCGGATAACAGTAGTAAAATAATAATAATTAATAATTGTATGACGTCACTTGTGTCCAAGTACATCTCTCCTTTCATCACATAGATATAAATATAACGGAAACCGGTCTTATTTGCAAGGATTTCAGAAAAAATTCAGAAATTATATGAAAAATTTACCATAAGGGCATAGTAAGAAGTAAAAAAGAATATGATGAGAGTAGAATAATTGGAATACGAGGAAACAACAATGGGAAAAGGAATGATGAAACAAACATGGGTACTGTCTGTTTTGAAATTATTACTGTTTATGTATATTATTACGGGAATATTGTTGGTGATTTTAGCGGGAATGCTTTGTAAGTTACAATTAAGTGAAAGTGTGGTAGCAGTTGGGATTGTACTTATTTATGTAATATCCGGATTTTTGGGTGGATTTCTGGGTGGAAAAATTATGAAAACCAGAAAATTTCTGTGGGGAATGGTGTTAGGTGGCTGCTACTTTGTGATTTTAGTAATCGGCTCCATTTTATTCACACATGGAATTAATATGGAAATTGGCAGATTTTTTACCACATTAATATTGTGCATTGCCTCTGGAATGATTGGGGGAATGGCAAGCTAATAGGATTAAGATTTTTTTAAGATTTTCATTGAGTTTTATTTTTAAAACGCCTATTATAATTACAAATGTAAAACGTAAGAAGGCAAGGAGCTAAAAACCATGGAACAGCAGACAATTCTGGTAGTAGATGATAACAAAGAGATAGTGTTTTCCTTAGGAAAGCTTTTAGAGTATGAAGGATATCGCATTTTAAAGGCATATGACGGTATAGAGGCATTAGATGTATTACAGGAAGAAGAGGTGGATTTGATTCTTTTGGATGTAATGATGCCACGACTCAACGGACTTTCCGCATTGATGAAAATACGGGAAAATAATAAAATTCCGGTGATTATCCTTTCAGCGAAAACAGAGGAAAGCGATAAGGTGTCGGGACTTGTGATGGGAGCAGACGATTATATCGAAAAGCCTTATAATCCGGCAGAACTTACAGCAAGGGTGGCAGCGCAGCTTAGACGTTATCATACTTGGGGCGGTAGTGCACCCAAAGAAGAGGAAGACCGACTGGTAAATGGTGGAATTGTACTGGACCGTCAAATGAAGGTTGCAGAAGTAGATGGACAGGAAGTAAAACTTACAGCAACAGAATACCGCATTCTGGAAGTGTTGATGGAACATCCGGGACAGGTATTTTCAGCGGAACAAATTTACGAAAGAGCATGGAAAGAAATTGCAAATTATGCAGTGGAAAATACGGTTATGGTACATATTCGTCATATTCGTGAAAAACTGGAGATTAATCCGAAAAAACCAAAATATGTAAAGGTGGTGTGGGGCATTGGATACAAAATGGAAAAATACTAAAAAAACAGAGTGGAAAATACGAAAACATTTGCAAACGAAAAGAGCTAGAATTATCATTGCGCTGATATGTGGAATACCGGGAATATTGCTATTTCTATATATGTGGAAGGAGTGGTTTGATTTTCCAAGTAAGTCAGCATGGGTAGTAGGGGGAATTATGAATATTCTTTTCGGTATAGCACTTTTCAACGGAATTCGCTGTAAAATAGAGAAACGTTATCAGACATGGGATACTTTTGTGGAAGATTTCTTTCAAAAATGGAAAGAAGAGTGGAAAAAGCAACAGAAGTTTCTGATAGGCATAGCACTGGGGGTAGGAATTCTTGCAATTTTTATGTTTAAAACACAGATTATTGAATTATATTACTGGTATGGATACAATTATAGTGTGGGATACGTCACCATTGGGAGTGTGTTGATTCAGTTTATTGTAGCTGAGGCAACGGTAATTCGCTTCATGCTTCGTTTGTTAAATCATCATGTAGCAGATATGGAGGCGTTAGTAGAACAGAATGTGGAGAAAGCCATGGAGCAGGCAATTCAAAGTGAAAGACTGAAGGTAGACCTGATTTCCAATGTATCTCACGACTTAAAAACGCCACTTACTTCTATGGTTGGGTATATTGAGTTGATAAAAAAGGAAGAAGTGAGTGATGTTGTTGCCGATTATGTAGAAGTTCTTGGAAATAAAGCACAGAAGTTGAAAGAGATGATAGACAGTCTATTTGACTTGGCAAAAACAAGCAGTGGAAACATAGAATTTCATATGGAAAAAATGGAATTGAATCGTCTTATCGAGCAAGTGCAGGCGGATATGGAAGATAAGTTCACACAGGCAAATAGAGAGGTAGTAGCAGAACTTACGGAAGAAAACACGGAGTTTACCTCGGATAGTAGCTATATGTATCGGATATGTCAGAATCTAATGGAAAATGCATTGAAATATTCCGCAGAGCATACCAGAATTTTCTTAAAAACTGCCAGAGTTGAAAAGGCAGGAAAAGAGATGGTACGATTTGAGATTACCAATACCGCCAACTACCGGATGAATTTTTCAAAAGACCAGATTGTAGAAAGATTTGCAAGAGCTGACAAGGCACGAACCACAGAAGGAAATGGATTGGGACTTGCTATTGTAAGTACCTATACCTCAGCCCTTGGAGGACTTTTTGAAGTAGGAATTGACTGTGACCAGTTTAAAGCCATTGTGGAATTTCCTGTATAATGGATTTTGAATAAAAAAATACTTCAGTAGCTCTCAGATGCTTCATATTATGGATGAAGCAGAGGAACGCAGCGAACAGATAAAAGAAGCGGAAGAAAAGAATAAGCCGAAGACGGAAGAAGAAAGAAAAGAAGATGCAATAAAAGAGGCGAATAAAGAGGCAAGTGGTACGGATGAAAGTGACGGATTGCTTTCTGAACTATTATCGTCGGATGAAAGTGATGGATTGCCTTCTGAACTATTATCGTCGGAAAACATGGAAGAATATAACAGTGCACAGAAGATAGAACAACAAGCTGAAATAAACAGGAAATATGAGCCCTTTGATAAAAAAGTTTGATTTGCGTCAGTAGTGAGAAAAATGCAAAAAAATGCTTTGCAATCCATAACAAGTATGATATAATGCCTATTAGTAATCAGAATTATATGGAAAGGAAGTATTTCTTATGAAACATGTAAAAACATTAAATACAAGAAAGTTACAGAAAACAGTAAAAAAAGGCGGATGCGGTGAATGTCAGACATCTTGCCAGTCAGCATGTAAGACATCCTGTACAGTAGGAAATCAGAGCTGCGAAAATAAATAAGAATACAAAAAGAATAAAAACACAAAAAAGGACCGTTCGTTAGTAGCGAGCGGTCATTTGTGCGTTATAGAAAGAGAGGAACTGCAATGGTTCACCAGTATAAAAACAACGGCTACAACATTGTGTTGGATGTAAACAGCGGAGCAGTACACATCGTGGATGATGTTATGTATGACGTTATTCCAATGTTTGAAGAAAACACAAAGGAAGAGATTATACAAAGCCTGGAGAGTAAATATAATAAGGCAGACGTTGAAGAAGCTTGGGAAGAAGTGAAGGAACTGGCAGATGATGAACAACTGTTTACCAAGGATGAGTACGAAGGTTATATCGAACAGTTTAAGACAAGACCAACGGTAGTAAAGGCATTATGTCTTCACATTGCTCATGATTGTAACCTCGCCTGTCGCTACTGTTTCGCAGAAGAAGGCGAATATCATGGCAGAAGAGAGCTGATGTCCTTTGAAGTAGGAAAGGCTGCATTAGACTTCTTGATTGCCAATTCCGGAAATCGACGTAATTTGGAGGTTGACTTCTTTGGTGGAGAGCCACTGATGAATTTCGATGTGGTAAAACAGTTAGTTGCATACGGAAGAGAGCAGGAAAAGATTCATAATAAGAATTTCCGTTTTACACTGACAACCAATGGTGTATTGTTAAATGACGATATCATGGAATTTGCCAATAAAGAAATGGGAAATGTGGTACTTAGTATTGACGGAAGAAAAGAAGTACATGATTATATGCGTCCATTCCGTAAGGGAGCAGGAAGCTATGAGTTGATCGTACCAAAGTTCCAGAAGTTTGCAGACAGTAGAAATCAGGAACGCTATTATGTAAGAGGAACCTTTACACATAATAACCTGGATTTTTCCGAAGATGTATTGCACTTGGCAGACTTAGGATTTAAACAGATTTCCGTAGAGCCGGTAGTTGCTCAGCCAACAGAAAGTTATGCACTGAAAGAAGAAGATTTACCACAGCTTTTTGAAGAATATGATAAGCTGGCTGTGGAAATGATTAAGAGACATAAAGAAGGAAAAGATTTTAATTTCTTCCACTTTATGATAGATTTAGAAGGTGGACCATGTGTGGCAAAGAGATTGTCAGGATGTGGTTCCGGAACAGAATATCTTGCAGTAACTCCTTGGGGAGATTTTTATCCTTGCCATCAGTTTGTTGGAAATGAAAAGTTCCTGATGGGAAATGTATATGATGGTATTAAGAATACAGAATTACAGAGCGAATTTAAGTGCTGTAATGTGTATGCTAAGGAAAAATGCAGAAATTGTTTTGCGAGATTTTACTGTAGTGGTGGTTGTGCAGCAAATTCATATAATTTCCATGGAAGTATTACGGACGCTTATGACATTGGCTGTGAGTTAGAGAAAAAACGTATAGAATGTGCTATTATGATAAAAGCTGCATTGGCAGATGAAGCATAATATTCATGCATAAAGAATACAAGAAAGGAAGAACTAACATGAAGAAAAGCAAAGCAGCAGTGATTCTTGCAGTGATTTTAGTAGTGCTGACAGGAATGACTTGGTATGCAGGCACAATTGTTTCTACAGTAGGTGTTGGGGCAAGCCGTAATATTAAGCTGGGACTTGACTTAGCAGGTGGTGTCAGCATTACCTACAAGGCAGTTGATAAGAATCCTTCCGCAGAAGATATGAAGGACACCGTTTATAAACTGCAAAAGCGTGTAGAAAAGTACAGTACAGAAGCTAGTGTATATCAGGAAGGCTCTGACCGTATTAGTATTGAAATTCCGGGTGTTTCCGATGCCAATACCATATTGGAAGAAATGGGAAAACCGGGTTCTTTGGAATTTCAGACCTCAGATGGACAGACAATTTTAAGTGGATCTGACATCAAAGATGCTCAGCCTAAGACTTATACAGATGATAAAGGGCAGAAGCAGAATGTAGTAGCATTAACATTAACAGATGAAGGAACAAAGAAGTTTGCAGATGCAACACAGGCAAACTTAGGAAAGAGTATTCCAATTGTTTACGATGGAGAGACTATCAGCAGCCCAACCGTACAGTCTGTTATTTCAGATGGAAATGCACAGATTACAGGTATGGAAAGCTATGAAGCAGCAGATGAATTAGCATCTACCATTCGTATCGGTTCTCTTTCTTTGGAATTAAAGGAATTAAATTCCAAGGTAGTTGGAGCGCAGTTAGGAACTTCTGCATTGTCAGGAAGCTTAATGGCGGCAGTAATAGGTTTGGTATTAGTAATTCTGTTTATGATTGTCATGTATCGTATTTCAGGATTTGCATCAGGCATAGCGTTGATTTTATACTCCGCATTGGTGGTATGGGCTTTGTGGATTTTTGATATTACTTTGACATTACCTGGTATTGCGGGTATTATTCTTTCCATTGGTATGGCAGTAGATGCGAACGTTATTATCTTTGCTAGAATTCAGGAAGAAATTGCAGCAGGAAAAACAGTAAAGACTGCAATGAAAATGGGATATGATAAGGCGTTATCCGCTATCGTAGATGGTAATATTACTACCTTGATTGCAGCAGTTGTATTAGGACTTAGAGGTTCCGGTCCGGTAAAGGGATTTGCTTATACCTTAGGAATTGGTATTGTATTATCCATGTTTACCGCATTGGTAGTAACCAGATGGTTAATGAAATGCTTCTATACACTGGGAGCTAAGAGTGAGAAGCTTTACGGTAAGAAAAAAGAGAGAAAAACCATCAATTTCCTTGGAAAAAGAGCGGTATTCTTTACACTCTCTATTGCAGTTATTGCAGCAGGATTTATTGGAATGGGTGTACATAATGCAAAGGGTGATAAGATTTTAAATTATAGTCTTGACTTTGTAGGTGGTACATCAACAACAGTTGATTTTGGAAAAGATTATTCTATTTCAGAAATTGACAAAGAGATTGTTCCGGTATTAGAAGAATTAACCGGTGATAAGAACATTCAGACACAAAAGATTAAAGAGTCTAACCAGATTGTTATTAAGACACGTTCCCTGAATCTGAAAGAACGTGAAGCCTTAAATGATACATTAGCAGATAAGTTTGGTGTAGATAAAGAAACCATAACATCTGAAAACATCAGTTCTACCATTAGTTCAGAAATGAAGTCAGATGCTATTTGGGCAGTAGCAATCGCAACAATCTGTATGTTGATTTATATTTGGTTCCGTTTTAAAGATATACGTTTTGCAGGAAGTGCAGTACTTGCGTTGGTACACGATGTATTAGTTGTATTAGCATTCTATGCTATCGCGCGAGTTTCTGTTGGAAATACCTTTATTGCATGTATGTTAACTATTGTAGGTTATTCAGTCAATGCAACCATCGTTATTTTTGACCGTATCCGTGAGAATCTTCCGGCATTGCGAGATCAGAATAAAGAAAATCTTATGGAAGTGGCAAACAGAAGTATTACACAGACCTTGTCCAGAAGTATCAATACATCTTTGACAACTTTTGTCATGGTTGCATTGTTGTTTGTTTTAGGAGTAAGCTCTGTAAAAGAATTTGCATTACCGTTGATGGTGGGTATTGTTTGCGGAACTTATTCTTCCGTATGCATTACAGGCGCATTATGGTATATTTTCAGAGTAAGATTTAAAAAGAAAAAATAAGATAGTAAAATCAGATACAACAAAAAGAACCGTGTAAACGGTTCTTTTTGTTGTTACTAAGAAAGGATTTATTTTGTTTCTGTAGATGTTGTTTCGTTAGATTTAGTATCATCATCCTTGTTAACGCCAGCCCAGTCATCAAACTTTTTCATAACTGCATCATAAGTTTTTTGAGAAATATCAGGAAGATCTTTTCCCCAGGCCTTTGTAGCAGCCTTGAAACCTTTTTCAAAAGCGGCACGCATAGATTCTGCTTTATCCGGGTCATCACCAACTAAAGCCTTTGCAAATTCAATGATACGATCGGAAGTCTGCTCTACGCCCCAATATCCGTCATCGGCAATATCAGCCTGAGCCTGTGCTTTTACTTCCGGCGTAACGGTATAATCGCCACTTGCAAGGAACTTCCACATATCATCAGCTTCACCGATTTTAACGCCCTGTTGAGACATCATTTTTTCTACCAGACTTTTTAACTGAGCAGTTCTGGAATCAGCATCAGCCTTAAGACGTGCAACTACATCTTCCTTTGCGTAAATTGTTTTAGAAGAGGTATTTGTACCTTTTTCATAAACAACGCCAGAGTTATCGGTTGTTGTGCTTGTATCGTTAGAAGACTTTGTATAAGTTTTCGTATTGGTTGTTGCGGTATAAGCAGCTACATTGTTCACACTGTTTACATTCATAATAGAACCCTCCTTGGAAAATATCATAGGTATCCATACCTGTTAATCTATTGTTATATTTTCTATCGGTAGAAAGGAGGGAAAAATTAATAGTCATTGACTTTTTCTATAAAAAATGTTTAACTAATAAGTAGTATGTATACAAAATACAGGAGAAAAACAATGTATGAAATGAGACTCAAAGCGCTGGCAAAAATAAATCTGGGATTGGATGTAATCCGAAGAAGAGAAGATGGTTATCATGAAGTGAAAATGATTATGCAGACCATTCGTCTCTATGACAGAATCGTTATGCGTAAGCGGAGAGAACCCAAGATACAGGTAAAAACAAACTTGTTCTATTTGCCGGAAAACGAGAATAATCTGGTGTATAAGGCTGCAAAACTGTTAATAGAGGAATTTAAGATACAGCAGGGAGTGCAGATTGATTTGCAGAAATTTATTCCGGTTGCGGCAGGTATGGCAGGAGGTAGTTCCGATGCGGCAGCAGTACTGTATGGAATGAATCGAATGTTTCATTTGGAGTTATCGTTAGAAGAACTCATGGAACGTGGCGTGAAAATAGGAGCAGATGTTCCGTATTGTCTCATGCGAGGAACGGCTTTGGCAGAAGGAATTGGAGAACAGTTAACAAAACTTTCTCCGGTACCACAGTGTAAGATATTAATTGCAAAGCCGGCAATTAGTGTTTCTACCAAGTTTGTATACGAGAATTTGAAGCTTGATGAGAATACTGTGCATCCAGACATCGATCTTTTAATACAGGATATAGAAACGAAAAATTTGGCAGATATGGCAGCACACATGGGAAATGTATTAGAAAGTGTTACGATTCCCAATTATCCTGTAATTGCCCAAATCAAAGAGCAAATGATAAAGGACGGTGCCCTGAACGCTATGATGAGCGGAAGCGGCCCTACTGTATTCGGAATATTTGATGACAAGGAAAAGGCAGAAGTTGCTTATAAACGGATGCGTGAAGGTAATCTTGCAAAACAGGTATATTTAACAGAAGTTTATAATAATGGGAGGTAAGTTATGACAGAAAAGCTAGAATTAAATATGAATGCGTATTTGCCTCTGCGTGATGTGGTGTTTAATACATTGCGAGAAGCGATTTTAAAAGGAGAATTAAAGCCCGGAGAACGATTGATGGAGTTGCAGTTAGCATCCAAGCTTGGGGTTAGCAGAACGCCGATTCGTGAAGCAATTCGTATGTTAGAATTAGAGGGGTTAGCAGTAACGGTACCGAGAAAAGGTGCCGAGGTTGCCCGTATGACAGAAA
This sequence comes from Clostridiales bacterium, assembly GCA_012519695.1. Taxonomy (GTDB): domain Bacteria; phylum Bacillota; class Clostridia; order Lachnospirales; family Lachnospiraceae; genus Petralouisia. The sequence goes on from JAAYPT010000010.1 coordinate 38,802, forward strand.
AAGACATGGAAGATGTATTACAGATTCGTAAAGCATTAGACGAACTTGCAGTAGGACTTGCATGTGATAATTTGAAAGAAGAAGATTTAGAGAAGCTGCATGTAGCTTTGAAAAATTTTGAAGCAAGCACCAGAGGGCATGATGTAAAAAGAATTGCTCAGGCAGACGTGGAATTTCATGATGTGATTTATCAGGCAACGGACAATCCGAAACTGGTTAATATGTTAAATAATTTAAGAGAACAGATATACCGATATCGAGTAGAATATTTGAAAAATGAGGATATCTATCCAACGTTAATACATGAACATGAAAAGATTTTCGACTGTTTAAAGCGAAAAGACAAGGATGAGGTAATCCGAGTGATGAGTTACCATGTAGTAAATCAGGAAATGATGGTGAAAAATATTATCCGTGAACAGGAATAATTAGGAATAAAAAAGAAAAATCAGGAAAAAATAAAAGAAAAAAGAAAAGAATTCCTTTCCATAGGGGTTCTTTTTTTGTGGAAAGAATGAGATAGATTATGCCAAAAAAAATCACCAAAAACCTGGAAGAAAATATTAAAAACTATGAGATACTGTTTTCGGATTGTGCCGACATCAAGAAAAGACGCATTAAAGTAGGAACAAAATTAAAACGAGAGTGTTATATTGCCTATATCGAGGTAGCACTGAATAATACAGAGTGGAAAGAGTCGGCAATTGGAAAATTGTTAACTACACTTCGGGAACTTCCGGAGGAGGAGCTTATTTCTTATGTCAAAGAAAATACATGGGATATTTCAGATTCGGCTCCCTTTGATACCATAGAAGATGCAGCACAGGGAATGTTGACCGGTGATGTCATCTTTTTCTTAGAAGGTTATGAGAAGGCACTAAAGATTCCGGATCAGGGATATCCGGGAAGAGGAGTATATGAGGTAGAGTCAGAGAAGGTAATCAGAGGCTCTAATGAGGGCTTTTCAGAATCAGTCAAGTTAAATACCGCATTGATTCGAAAAAGACTTCGGAGTCCCCATGTAAAGGTGCGAGAGAGCTTTGCAGGAAAGCGGACACATACCAACGTGGATTTGGTTTATTTAAAAGATTTAATTCATCCGGAAGTGTTAGAAGAAATTGAAAAACGGTTACAGGAGTTTGAAATTGATGGAACATTGGATAGCGGAATTATTGAGCAGCTAACAGAAAAGAAAAAGTATTCTCCCTTTCCCCAGTTTCAAACCACGCAACGACCGGATAGAGCGGCGATGGCGATTCTGGAGGGTAGAATTGTCCTGTTATCAGATAATTCACCAGTGGCGTTAATACTTCCGGCTACCTATAACTCTTTTATTCAGACAAGCGATGACTATTATAGTCGCTGGGAAATTGCTTCCTTTACCAGAGTATTGCGTTATATAGCATCATTTCTTGCAATGACATTTCCGGGATTATATCTTGCAATGACAAATTTTCATACACAGATTTTACCTACGGATTTATTGCTGTCACTGGCGGCATCCAGACAGGGGGTCCCCTTTCCCGCAGTCATTGAAGTGCTTTTAATGGAACTTGCCTTTGAACTGTTACGAGAGGCAGGAGTACGGCTACCGGGAGCAAACGGGAATACCATTGGTATTGTAGGAGGATTGATTATCGGACAGGCGGCAGTGGATGCCAATATTGTAAGTCCCATTGTGGTAATTGTGGTGGCATTGACCGCACTGTGTTCCTTTGCAGTACCAAATGAAGAATTTGCCACAGCGTTTCGGATTTTGAAATTTGGATTTATTTTGGTATGTGGATATTTGGGATTTTTCGGATTCTTAATGGGAATTATGGCGGTGTTGATACATTTATCTCATTTAGAGAGCTTCGGAATTCCATATTTAGCTCCCTTTGTAGGGGCAGATTTAAATGGATATCAGGATGAAGGAGATACCTTTTTGCGTTTACCGTTGAAATTTCTGAAAAAGAGATCTCTTTATACCCGAGAAGGCGCAAGAACCAGATTAAAACTAAAATAAGGCGGAAAAATATGTTTGCAGATAATTGGAAAATTTCATTACGCCAGATAAGCAGAATTATGATATTGGATTTGTTTGGACTTAGTAGTTTGGTGTTACCGCGAATAGTAGCAGATATGACAGGAGCAGATGGGATTATTTGTTTTCTTCTTGGAATGGGTGGCGGAATCCTGCTGCTGGGAGTGATACAGGGGAATGTACGGTATATGGAAGGAAGCTATTACCAGTATTTAAAGAAAACCATGGGGCAGATTCTTTCAGATGTCTTTATGGTGTTTTATTTGCTGTATTTTATAATATTAGCCGGATATGTGTTATATCAGTTAGATATTCTTATTTTGTCGTGGCTGTTGCCCAAGGGAAATTATTGGATGGTGGAGGTATTGCTGTTATTATTAGCGGCTTATGGAACGTTTCGCGGAATCGAAGGAAGAGTGAGAATTTATGAAATTTTATTTTGGTTTCTTGGAATTCCGTTGTTGATTATGCTGATATTTGCTACCGGTTCCGTGGATACAGATATATGGACTCCTGTTTTTTATACCAATGGAAGAGGGTATATGGAGCATAGTATTACCGTTTGGAGTTATTTACTGCCGTTGTCAGGGTTATTGTTTTTAAAGGAATTTGCACAAAAGCCGGAAAGACTGGTAAAAAGCGGAAAAATAGCAGTTATAACAGTAACGATTTTAAATGTAGTGATATATTTAATTTTGATAGGAAATTTTGGACAAAAAACAGTGCAGGTATTGAAACATCCGGTGATTACACTCATGGGAATGGTAGATTTGCCGGGAGGATTTTTTACACGGCAAGATGTAACCATGACAGCCATTTGGTTTTTTGCATTATTTGCACTTCTTCATACCGGAGTTTTTCAAGGGACGTTAATTATGAAGCAGTTGTGCAATGAAAAGAAAAGTAATTACAGTATGTGGGTGGCTCTGATTTTTATATTTTTTATAGCAGATAGTTTTATAAAAAATGGATTTATGGAGGATATATTTAAAGCATACCAAGAGCGAATTGCATTGCCGGGAATGTTAGTTATTTTGATTATAGTGCCTCTGGTATATCAGGTACGAAGAATTATGAAAAAACCGGAGGGAGGAAAAAAGACATGGGAAAATCAGTCAAAATAGCAATCTTTTTACTAAGTATGAGTTTTCTGGGGGGATGTGATTCTGCGGAATTAGAGCAACGGAGTTTCCCACTGGCAATGGGAGTTGATATACAAATGCAAGAGCCGGAAGAAAATTTAGTTATTACTTATGACTTCCCGGATTTAGAGCAGATTTCAGAAAAAAGCAAAACAGCAGATACACCCATGGGATTTTCCTTAGAGGGAAAAGATTTGTATCACGTTGAAAAGTCTTACGAGAATAATACCAATCGAATTTTGGATTATAATCATTTGAAAACAATAATTGTAAGTGAAGAGAACTTCGGAAACATGCAAAAGGTACGAGGTTTATTGGAAAACTGGGAAGACAGACCGGAAGTAGCAAGAAATATCAGCCTATTTTTTACACCCAAAAAGGCGGCGGGAATCCTCACATTAACAGATAAAACAGAAGGTTCTGTGGGAAAATATTTAGAAGAAATGTTAGAAAGTCAGAAGGATTTTCGGGCAAATAAGGTTGCAACCATAGGAGACTTGATGAATCAGTGGCATAATCAAGATGAGCTTCTTCTGGTTCCGGTGCTGACAGACCAGGGAGGACAGCCTGCAATTACACAGTACGGTGTGATTTCTGATTTTGAGTATGTAGGGGACATTTCTGTAGAACAGGCAATGGAGGCATTTTTAAGTCAAAATCTGTTAAAGCATTTTTCGTATGAATGTGAAGATGGCACGGTAATAGAAATCAGCAACATCAGGGTAGAACAGGAAATTCAAGAGAAGGATGGAGTTCCGGTAGTAAAGACAAGCCTTGTAGGAAAAGGGAAAATCAGTCAATCGGTTGTCCTGGAAGATGGAGAAAAATATCGGTTGGAAAAACAGGTAGCAGAGCAATTAGCATTTCAACTGACAAAAACAGCAAACGAATTGCAGGAAACATACGGAGTAGATATAACAAACAGTTATATTACACTTGGCGGACATCAGCGGGAATTATATAAGAAGTATGATAATATGCCGAAAACTTACGGAAAAAGTGTCAGACATGTATTTCAGGCAGAGATTACAATCTTAAATTTTCAATAAATGTATAAGAGGAAAATAATGGGTAATACTTTCTTTAACCGGTAAAAAGGGTTTGCGCAGCCCGGTTAAGGAAGGTATTTTTTGTGAAGAAAATTTTATTATTAGTAGTAGTGGCAATTTGTCTTGTAATCGGAGGAAAACAGTATCAGCAACATAAAATGGCAGAAGAAATTGCAGGAAAAATTATAAGATTTCATGTATTGGCAAATAGTGACAGTCAGGAAGACCAGAATTTAAAGTTAGAAGTGCGGGATGCAATCGGTGCGTTTATGCAGCCAAGACTTGCAAATGTAACAGATATTGAAAGCAGCCGACAGATTGTACAGGAAAGTATTCCGGATATTGAACAAAAAGCAGAAGAAGTGATATCGGAGAAAGGATATACATATACTGTATCTGCAAGACTTTCTAATATTGATTTTCCGGAAAAGACATATGGACCCTATACATTTCAGGCAGGAAATTATGAAGCATTGGAAGTTGTTATCGGGGAGGGAGAGGGACATAACTGGTGGTGTGTAATGTACCCAAACTTATGTTTTTTCAATAGTACTTATGAAGTAGTGGATGCAGAAGCAGAAAAATCGTTGGAACAAATATTAACGCCAGAGGAATATCAGAGTCTTATGGAAGATAAAAATTATGAAATAAAGTTTGCATTTTTAGATTTCTGGAAAGATATCAAGGAATCAGTTGCAATTTTTCACTAAAAAAGGTAATATAAATCTATATGACTTAATGTATGGAGAAAGTAATATGATACAATCATTTGAAGATAAAAAATATGCCCCGATTGGGGTATTTGATTCCGGTGTAGGTGGGCTTACGGTAGCAAGAGAAATTATGCGCCAATTACCGGAAGAACGTATCATTTATTTTGGTGATACGGCAAGAGTACCTTATGGTAGTAAGTCTAAAGAGACAATTACTCTTTATTCCAGACAAATTATTCGTTTTCTGGAATCTAAGGGAGTGAAAGCAATTGTAGTCGCATGTAATACTGCAAGTGCATTTGCACTGGAAACCATTCGCCCGGAAATGAAGATTCCCATTATCGGAGTGGTAAAGCCGGGGGCTAAGGTGGCAGCAGAGACGACAGTAAATGGAAGAATTGGTGTAATCGGAACAGAAGGAACCATTGGAAGCCAGATTTATACCAAGACAATTCAGGAGCATAATCCGGATGCAGTGGTACTTGGAAAAGCATGTCCATTATTTGTACCGCTGGTAGAAGAAGGATGGTTGAAAGATCCGGTTACCATTGAAGTTGCCAAACGGTATTTGGATTATTTCCAAAAGTCTGATATTGATACTTTGATATTAGGTTGTACCCATTATCCGTTATTGCGTTCTACGATACGAGGCATTATGGGAGAAAAAGTTAATTTGGTAAATCCTGCATATGAAACAGCACAAGGCTTGAAACGATTATTGGCAGAGCATCAGCTTACAAATGATGGAGCGGACACCCGAGAAGTGCCAATGTATCAGTTTTATGTCAGTGATGCAGCAGAGAAGTTTAAAAATTTTGCCAATTCTATTTTACCATGTGAGATAGAGGAAGCACGGTTAATACATATAGAGGAGTAATATATGACAAAAGATGTATTATTAACAATTAGCGGTTTGCAGTTTGCAGCGCAGGGTGAGGAAGAGGCAGAACCGGTAGAGGTTATTACTGCTGGTGATTATTATAAGAAAAATGGAAAACATTATATCTTATACGATGAAGTTATGGAAGGCTTTGAAGGAAGTACCCGCAATCTTATTAAGATTACAGACGATTCTTTGGATATTACCAAAAAGGGTGTATCCAATGTGCATATGATATTTGAGAAAAATAAAAAGAACATTTCTTATTATCACACACCTTTCGGAAGTATTTTAATAGGAATAGATGCGAAAAGTGTAGATATTAATGAAACCGATGAAAATATAGACATCAAGGTAAAGTATAATTTGGAAGTAAATTATGAACATCTGGCAGATTGTTCCATTACCATGAATATTAAGTCTAAGGAAGCAAAAGACTTTTCATTGGCGTAGAATACATAAAAGGAGAAGATAATTATGAAAGTAAGAAAAGCGATTATTCCGGCAGCTGGCTTGGGAACCAGATTTTTGCCGGCAACAAAGGCGCAGCCAAAGGAGATGTTGCCAATTGTTGATAAGCCAACGATACAGTATATTATTGAAGAAGCAGTGGAAGCAGGAATTCAGGATATTATCGTGGTAACCGGTCGTAATAAGCGTTCCATTGAAGACCACTTTGACCGTTCTATCGAATTAGAATTGGAATTAGAACGAAGTGGAAAACAGGAAATGCTAGATATGGTAAAAGAAATTTCTGAGATGGCAAATATTCATTACATTCGTCAGAAAGAGCCAAGAGGACTGGGACATGCTATACTAGCAGCACAGCATTTTATTGGTGATGAACCATTTGCGGTATTGTTAGGTGACGATGTGGTTATTTCAAAACAACCATGTTTAGGACAGATGTTAGATGTATTCCATGAGTACCAGACATCTATTTTAGGAGTACAGACTGTTCCACACGAAGTAGTAAATAAATACGGAATTATTGCAGGTAAGCAGGTAGATGACCGTGTATATAAAGTACAGGATATGGTAGAGAAACCATCTCTGGAAGAAGCACCATCTAATGTTGCGGTATTAGGTCGTTATATCATTACACCGGAAATATTCTCATTTTTGGAAACTCAGGATGCAGGAAAAGGTGGAGAAATCCAACTGACAGATGCCTTAAAGCGTTTAGCAAAGGATCAGGCAATGTATGCATATGATTTTAAAGGACATCGTTACGATGTGGGAAGTAAGATGGGATTCTTGCAGGCAAACATTGAGTTTGCATTGCGTGATGCTACCTTAAAAGATGAGGTAAAGGAATATTTAGAACGTTTACATGGAAACATGGATGAAATGTTGAAATATGATTAGTGAATGTTAAGATGTTAGAAGTATAAAAACGAAATAGTAAGTTATGAAGTATCGTCAGCCATATTGATGGCAGACGGTACTTTTTCTTTATTATAAAAAGAAAAAAGTTGACAGGAAAGAGGGAAAAAATTACACTTATAGTAAGTTACGAGGAGAGTATACAAAAAAGGATAGGGAAATTGTCTAGGTCTATGATTCCATAGACTGCTGATTCAGTAAAATTCAAAGTATGAAAAATTGTAGCTGACTTTGTAACAGAAAAGAACAGGAAGTGGGGTTGGTTTTTGAGCAAGCGGATGGAAAAAGAAAGGCTGCAACGAGAGTTAGAAGACATTGTGACTTTTGAACTGGAAAAAACAGGCGTGTTAAATCGTTTTCAGAGTCTGTTTATTTGTCAGCGGAGTGTTGCGTCCATGCGATATGTCTTGGAAGGCAGGGTTAGCACGAGACAGTGTGAATGAATTGGTGAATGCCAGTAATGAAGTAATAGCTATTTTGGATGAGTATCTTATCAATGAAACGATTCAAACGTTAAAAAAGATAAGAGACGGATATGAAGAAAGCGAGG
>JAAYPT010000011.1 GCA_012519695.1 Clostridiales bacterium
AAAAGAAGAAAAACATGCTATAATAAATTACAAAATTAAAGGAGGATATAGCATGGGTAAGAAAAAAGTATTATTGCTATTAATGACAGCGGCGTTAGTGGGGGCTGCTGTAACAGGATGCGGTAAGGATACATCTGATAAAGAAAGCGGAAATAAGAGCAGTACAGAACAGGGAGAAAAAACCACAATTCAGATTCCGGAATGTGAGGAAATGGATGAGGATTTGCAGGCAGAGTTTGTAGAAGCAAATACCATAGAGAATTTATGTGAAAAGTACGGAAGCATTGAAATTGACAGTAGTTTTGTTTATATGGACGATAATGGGAAAAAGTCTAATGGTGGGAAAAATGTACAGCAGTATATCAAGGGTGAGAATGGAATTGTAAGTCAGAACGTTTCCGATGGATACAGTTCCTATCAGGAAGGAAACAAGGTATCATATAGTAAATATAATATGGATATTGCAGGAGAAGACGGTACTGAGGATGTAGAAGGTCAATCCGGAGTTTCCTATATGGTCAATTATACATCAGATGCTTATTTTGATATCTATGGAGATGATGTGTTTGGTGGTATTTATACAGGCGTAGAGTATGCAATGCAGTCTGGTTATAAAGAGACAAAAGACGGATATGAAATATATGAAGCCTATGACTTTGGTGATGGTACAGGTAATGTCATTACTTATTATGCCAATAAAGATAAAATAGTAGAAAAAAGTGTATCCGTTACTTATCCGGAAAAGGCAGCAAGATATGAAGATTCGGTAAATGAATTAAAGACCGGAGTAGATGTTTCCATTAAGCCAATAGAAGAATTTGAAAATGGTCAGTATACGGTCACAATCGTAGAAAAAGCTAACGGTACACAGACACAAATAAAAGTTCCGGCTGGAACAGAGCTCTATTTTGGCGTAGGACAAGATGAAATCGTTACAAGAGACGAAGCAGGAACAGAAATGGTAAATAGCGACCGTTATGACACATCGGTAACGGTAAATGAAGATGTTACATTGTATATTGTGGAATCAGCAGCAGATGCGGAGGAAGATGAACCGTCTGTAGGTTAGTATAATTTCATATGTCGTTAACAGTTTCATCATATACCCATCACATAACACTCGTATATTTTAGGTAACACTAAGAGATACGGGTGTTATTTTTTCGCAATAGGAAATTGCGTCTTATTGCATAAAAATGTTTTGGATAAAAATAAATGATTAGAAAATGGAGGAATGACATATGAAGTGGAAAAAAATAGTAGCATTGGGCTGTGTAATTGCAATGGGAACTGCATCAGTAACCGGATGTGGCACCACAAAAGAAGAAAATACTACCACAGAACAAAGCGAAAAGGAAGAAAGTACCGTAACAGTAAAAGTTACAGCAGTAGATGGAGATACCATTACTGCAAGTGTAGGAGAAATAACTCAGCAGGAGGCACCAAGTGGAGAGGCACCGAGCGGAGAGACACCAGAGAAGCCGGATGGAGAAGCACCACAGGGAATGGGTGGCAGCACTTTTACCGCAGGTGATGAAAGTATTACATTTACATTGACCGATGACACAGCAATTACCGTAGAGTATTTGCAGGGAAGTGATGATGGAACAGCAGATGATATCGCAGTAGGAAGTGTTTTGGAAGTAACATTAGATGCAGACAATCAGGCAAAAACAGTGGTTGTAAAGAATCTGAATGCAGGAGGCGGATTCGGTGGAAGTGATGAAGTAACGAATGGAACTGCCGCAAACACCATAGATGAGGACTGCGAGATTAGCGAAGAAAGTTATACATCCAATGGTGATGATGAAAATGCGCTGCGTGTAGATGGAGCCATTGTAACTCTGGACGGTATTACAGTAGATAAAACAGGAGGAGAATCCTCCAATACAGAAAACGGAGATTTTTATGGTCAAAATGCAGGACTTCTTGCATTAAATGGAGCACAAGTTACCATTAGTAATGCCAATATTAATACCAGTGCCAAAAATGGAAATGCAGTATTTAGTTATGGCGAAGGTACGGTGGTAAATATTTCGGATTCTACCATTCGTACCACAGAGAACAATTCCGGAGGAATCCAGACTACCGGTGGTGGAACAACCAATGCCACCAATTTGGATGTAGAAACACAGGGAAATTCAGCAGCAGCAATTCGAAGTGACCGTGGAGGCGGAACTGTGAATGTAGAAGGCGGTAGTTATGTAACCAATGGAAACGGTAGCCCTGCAATTTATTGTACTGCGGATATCAATGTATCAGATGCAACATTAACAGCCAATGCCAGTGAAGGTGTTGTGGTAGAAGGAAAGAACACCGTTGCATTAAAAAATTGTGATGTTACCGGAGATATGGACAATACTTATAACGGAGATTCCGATGAAAACATTCACTGCATTATGATTTATCAGAGCATGTCAGGAGATGCAGCAGTGGGAGAAGCATCTTTTTCAGCAGATGGAGGAAGCATTACAGCAAAAACAGGTGATATGTTTTATATTACCAATACGGATTGTACCATTGACTTAAAAGATGTAGCACTTACTTTGGCAAATGATACTTTACTTAGAATAGAAGGCAATTCCTCCTCCAGAGGATGGGGAACAGAAGGAGCCAATGGTGGTGACGTAGTTATGACTGCCGAATCACAGACGATGAGTGGAAACATTCTGGTAGATAGTATTTCCAGCTTAAATCTTACCATGAAAAGTGGTACAAATTATACCGGAGCAATTAATCCGGATGGAGCAGAAGGAACAGTAGATGTAACCTTGGATAAGGATTCTACTTGGACATTGACTGGAGACAGTTATATTACCAGCTTTGACGGAGACACTTCTTGCATTAATACCAATGGCTATCACCTATATGTAAATGGAGAGCAGGTATTGTAAGAAACATAAAAAAGAAAAGTTTTACTTGACAAATATTTACCGTTGTGGCACAGGTTGGATTTGCAAGTATAATTGGTGTCTATCATGGATATGGATTTACCACTAATTTTTTGCCACATTATTTGCTCACCTATTGCAGAAACTTTGTTATGGCACTGCCGTTACAACTGCTTTTGGTAGGACCACTGGCAAGAATGATTTTTAGAAAAACATTTAGAAGGTCAACAATAGGATGAAAAATAGCGGGAAGTAAGGTATAATAAATATGTTGCGAAACATCATGATTCAAATGGCAGGAGGATAAAATGAAGAAATTCACATTATTGGTAATTGACGTTCAAAAAGGAATTACAGACGAAAGGTTGTATAATTTTTCAACTTTTGTAAGTAATGTAAAAAAAGTAATTAATGCAGCACGAGAAAATGATGTGGAAGTAATATATATTCAGCATGACGATGGACCGGATAGTGGATTCACATTCGGGGATGAAGATTTTGAAGTTTACGACGAGGTTCAACCGAAAGAATCTGAAAAAGTATATTATAAAACCATAAACAGTTGTTTTGGAAATGCTGACTTGAGAGATTATTTAGAAAGTAAAGGGGAAAATACACTGATTATAGTGGGATTGCAGACAAATTTTTGTATTGATGCATCCATTAAATCTGCCTTTGAAAGAGGGTATAAGGTGATTGTTCCATTAGGAGCAAACTCAACTTTCGATAATGAATATATGAATGGCGAAACTACTTATAAGTATTATAACGAAATGATGTGGCCGGGTAGATTTGCACAGTGCATTTCTGTGGATGAGACGATAAAGGTGATGCATACAAATTAGAGTAAGAAATTGCCGAAAGTCATAACGTTCTAAAAGGAAAGGGTGAGAAAGGGTATGACAAAAAGAAAAAATTCCAAATGGAAAATAGTAATAGCATGTATCGTTGTGGTTCTTCTTGTGGTTGCTGGGAGTGTTTATTTTTGGCAGAACAATCTTTCGAAGAAGTCTGGTGATGAAACCACAGCAACCGATTCTACACTCAGTAATAGTGTTGATACCAAGAAGAGTTCAGAAACAGATACACAGTCAGACAAGGATATAACCGAGAGTATAAGCGATTCCACTGAAAACCCCCAGAATAGTGATACTCCGGTGGAAAAGCATGGAGCTTTATCCGTAAAGAAAATTGACAGCTACGAAGCACCAACCATTGTAGACCAACAAGGGAACGCCGTACAGCTTCGGGTGGCAAGTACACATGGAGTGCATTGGTTCCCGGAATATGTAAATAAAGATGGATTTCAAAGTTTGCGTGACGAATGGGGGCTAAATACCGTTCGCCTGGCGATTTATCCCAGAGAGGGTGGTTATTTGCAAGGCAACCAGACCTTGTTAGATAGCAAGATTGCTGAGGGAGTAGAAGCGGCAAAAGAACTTGGCATGTATGTAATCATTGACTGGCATGTGCTTGCTTATAATCCCAATGAAGACTTGGAGGCGGCTAAGAATTTCTTTGAAAAATATGCAGAGCAGTATAAGGATTATAACAATGTAATATTTGAAATTTGCAATGAACCAACAGGGACACCCTGGTATGATGAAAGCGGAAATGATATTTATACCTATTGTAAAGAAGTTTCCAAGGTAATCCGTGATTGTGGAAATAATAGTATTATTATTTGCGGAACGAATGACTGGTCACAGCGTGTAGATGAGGTGGCTGCAAAACCATTAAAAGATGATGGATTTGAGAATATCATGTACAGCATACATTTTTATGCAGGTACGCACTATGATAATATAAAAAATAATGTTAGAAGTGCAATTTCCGATGGAACACCTGTATTTGCCAGTGAATTTGGGTGTTGTGATGCTTCGGGAAATGGGGGATATGACTTTGCTAATGCAGACGATTGGATGAACCTTTTGAAAGAAAATAATATAAGCTATGCATGTTGGAGTTTGTGCAACAAAGCAGAATCTGCTTCCTACATAAGTTCTTCCTGTTCTAAAACAAGTGGATGGACAACTTCAGATTTAACAGAGACAGGTGTATGGTTGATGAATACCAGCCGTGGATTTGCAGAAGCGGAAGAAGGGACTATGAGTGTGGGAGCACCGGTAGAATCCGATAAATCAGAGACAACGGATAAATCAGAGAAATCCAATAAATCAGAGAAATCCAATAAATCAGAGAAATCCGATAAAGCGCAGACGACTTCCAAAGAGTTATCAACAAATGGTTGTTCTGCAACCATTGTTATTGGAAATGAGTGGGATGATGGTGTTACAGCAGATGGTGTAGTGAAGAATGACAGTAGTAATGGAATATCCGGTTGGACAGTAGAATTTGATTTTGAAGGGGAGATTTCTGACATTTGGTGTGCCAAGATGGTCAGTCATTCAGGAAACCATTATGTAATAGAAGCAGAAGATTATAATAAAGAGGTTGGTAGTGGAGAACAGGTTACATTCGGATTTAATGCCACAAAAGCGGCAGGACAGAAGGTAACGATTACAAATGTGGTGGTAAAATAGAAAAGGGCGTGTGAAAAAACTTTCGTTTTTTCACACGCCCTTTTGTAAAGTGTTCTACAAATTGGAATTCAATTTTCTAAAACTTCCCCATGGATACATACTCTACCTTCATCAGGGCATTTTACATCAAACATCTTTGCACGAGTATTTCCATAGTCTAACACTGCTCCATTTTGAAGTGCATAAACAAGTGGGTACATACAGTTCCATAATTCATGACATATTGGAGGACATAAATCTTCAATGATAAATTCTTGTCCTTTTTTAAGATAGCCACTCCTACAATTACTATCTGTGATTGTGATTTTTATCTTTGCCATTAAAAACACCTCGTCAAATTCAAATTTGTCTAATTCATTATATCACACAAATTCAAATTTTCATAACCAATCAAAGTTTTACATAAGGGTAGCAAGCCTCATTGCCAAACTCTCTTTACTTTTCATATATTTTTATCTCCGAGTAGGTTTTGTCCCTACCCAATATCTCATAAACCAATTAGTATTATCATCGTCATTTTGAGTTGCAAACTTTAGATTGCGTCGCTTTTGGTAAAACACACTTTGCGTAGAGTTAGAATATAACGCCAGAAACACACTTGCAAATACAACCACATGAATAAAAATTAAGGTGTGCCGAATCTCTCCAACACACCCTAAAAAGTCTAAAAACATTGATTTTATTGTATTTTTGATTATCCGAAGTATCTCTTTAATAATCCTTCAAATGCTTTTCCATGTCTAGCCTCATCTCTAGCCATCTCATGAACAGTGTCATGGATTGCATCAAGGTTTGCAGCCTTAGCACGTTTTGCAAGATCAGCTTTTCCGGCAGTTGCACCGTTTTCAGCTTCTACACGCATTTCCAGATTTTTCTTAGTGCTGTCAGTAACAACTTCACCTAATAATTCTGCAAACTTAGCAGCGTGCTCAGCTTCTTCATAAGCAGCTTTTTCCCAGTATAAACCGATTTCTGGATAGCCTTCTCTATGAGCAACTCTAGCCATTGCAAGATACATACCAACTTCTGAACATTCACCGTTAAAGTTAGCTCTTAAATCTTCCAAAATGTCTTCTGGAACACCCTGTGCTACACCTACGATATGCTCTGCTGCCCAAGTCTTATCTCCGGACTGTTCTGTAAACTTAGAAGCAGGAGCATTACACTGTGGACATTTCTCTGGAGCTGTTTCACCTTCATAAACATAACCGCATACACTACATACAAATTTTTTCATAATTTTCAATTCCTTTCTTGATTTGATATTTAAAATTAAAAATAATAACTATTACTGATTTACAACTAAAGATTAACATATTGATGAATATTTGTCAATAACAAAATTTACTTTTTTAAGCAATTGGCACATTTTCCGTAGAAATAGGTAATGTTTCCTTCAATCTCGCCATCAAATTGGCTTCCGGCAAGGATATTGATGTGGTCAATACCTTCCATATCTAAGTCCATAACACATCCACATTTTCTACAGAAAAAGTGGTAATGAGGGGCGGGGTTGCCATCAAAACGATCCGGACCGATACCGGTAGATATCTTTTGAATTTCTCCTAATTCGGTTAAAAGAGAAAGGTTACGATATACGGTTCCCAAGCTGATATTCGGGAAGTTCTGTTTTACATTAAGATAGACTGTTTCCGCAGTAGGGTGGTCATGACGACTGGCTAAAAACTGTTTAATACATTCTCTTTGGCGGCTGTATTTTATCAAAGTGCTCACCTCCTATGGTAATAACAATAATCATTACTGATATAAAAAGTATAAGATAGAAAAGAAAAAATGTCAACAAAATAAATTGACATTTTATGGAAAAATAATTAAAATAGAACGTGATAAGGATTTTGAGGGAAGAGTTAGATAAAGAATGACTGGGGTAGTTATTCAGGACTTATGATTCAATAGGTCACTAATTCAGTGATGTAATCCAAACAAACTCAAAATAAAATATCATTATAAGAAGAGTAGAACCGTTCAAGGGATTCTATTATTAAAAAAGTATAAAATTTAATAGGTAGTTAAGGAGGAATGGTATGGCAAGTCTATTAGAAAGACTAAAGTACATGATAGAGGACATTTTCGGAAAGAAAACCTACGCAGAATCTCAAAGGGATAAGTATAAAAAGGTGATAAGTGGCCTGGAAAAACAGTTGGGAAAAACAGAAAATCTGGGAGATGTTATGGAACAACTGGCTACTGATTACAATACCATGGAGGTAAATCCGGATTCAGCAAAAGGAAAGCTCAGCACGACTTTTGTAACAAAGGAAAGTGAAAATCGCAAGGCAGTAGAACAATTAGGAACAGATTTTAATGGAGTAATTGCAGAAGTACAGTCTAAACTTGAGTTTGCGCGTGGAGAATACAGTTATTGGTGCGATGAAGCAAAGCGTGAAGATGATGAAATGAAAATTTATCAGCAGCAGTATTATGAAGAGGAAGAACGGTTGAGAAAAGAAGCCGCAGAGGAAGAAGCAAAACGAAAAAAAGAAAAGTCATAAGTTGATAAGAATAGTAAGAGAAAGAAGGAGAGCATATGCAGGATTTTAAAATGTCAGGTAGCAATATGGATGATTTGTTGACCAACCTGAAAGCGATAAAAGAAAGAGTAGATGATTCCTATGATGCATTGACACAGCTCATGTCGCGCATTGAGAGTGATAAGTTGTGGAAAGGAAAGGAAGAGACTACGTTTATGGCGTATATGGGGCTGATGCAGCAGTATCATAAGAGTTTTTCAAAAGACAATGGAGATAATCCGGTGCAACAGGCAATTGATGCATTAAAGTCCCATGGAAAAAGAGTGGATGATTTTTATACCGGATTTCAGGAGTATAAGGATATGGAGGGAATGTAATGAGATTTACAGAAAACGAAATGGTATTTTTTAACAGCATTACAAAGGGAAATGATGTGTTTGGAATTCCGTTAAAGTTTCGCCCACAAGAAAGTCATGAAGAGGAAGTTAAGAAAACCATACAAGGGTTGATGAAAAAAGGTGTGCTGGCATCGGAAACGGAATTAACGAAGCAAGGGTTGCTTCCGGCAAGAGCATTAGAATGTTATAAAGAGAGTCAGAATCATATTATTATCAATTACTTACATATTGCACTTTTGGAGAAAAAAGAGGCAATCGTGATTATTCCATTAAAAAATCACGAATATGAGATGTTGCGTTTGCCAAGAGTTGCTGTTTTGTATTTATTATTGGAAAAATATCCGATACTGCGAACCGGGACAGTTGCAGGAAAGGAAAAGCCGCAGGTAGAAGATATTGATACATTTTTAAGAGAATTAAAGGAATGTAAAGAGAATATCATGGTAGGAGAATTTCAGGAAAATATCCTGATAAGGGAATGGGTTTATTTTTGGAAAGAAGACCGGATATTTGAGTATGACTTGAACCGACAACTTAAAAAAGGAGTAGATGCAGTGCAGATAAGAAGAGAATTACTGCGACTGTTGGCAATTAATGAGGAGGTAGAAAATTATGCTTAGTAGTGTAAATATGATGTGCAGTGATGGTGGCGGAGCATCCGAGGAAATAAAAATAGGTGCAGGCGTTTTAGATTATATAAGTGAACTTGGAAGAATTCAGGCAAAAATTCAAGAAGCGTATATTTATAGTGAACAGTGTGTAGAAAATATAGAGTTGGAAGATACCTATCAAGGGGAAGCGCGAGAGGAAATGCAGGCTTTCTTTAAATCTCTTGCCAGTAACCTGCAAAAAATGACTTTTTTGTATCAGGCAGCGGGAGCATATATTCAGAATGCCTACAACACTATGTACTATAATGAACAGCAGCTTGTGGCATGGATTATTGAACAAATGGGAGAGGAATAAGAGGTATGGAAAAAGAAACGAAAAAAGCATATATGGACTGGAGCGAAAAAAGTGTAAGCTATTTAAACAGCATGTATGTGTATGATACAATGATGAATGTGGACGAGGCATTGCAGGAATGTGATACGATTCTGAGTGAAGTAGGACTTGGAATCGGTTATACATCCAAACAAACGGAGATTGACAGGCTGTTAGAGGGAAGAGTAACTCTTCGCTGTTATATTGATGCTTTGAACTATTATGTGGATGATAAGCTGGATCAGCCTTTGCGGAAAGATTTTAAGAAAAATGCTACGGAAACAATCAGTCGAATCCATCTGGAAGACTTTGAGGTAGATAATACGCTGGGACTGACAGAAAATAATTACATAACCGGTGGAATGGGATATGCCGGAACCATGGTAGAACAGGAAAAAGCAAAGCTGACTTTTGCAGATTTTATCGGAACTTCTGACGGAAAGGCGGACGGAAATGGGCTTCATATGGCATATACCAATGGAAGTGTAGAGGATTTTGCAAGTATCTTTGCAGCACAGTATGAGGCAATGAAAGCATCTGGAGCTTTGGGAGAAGACAATAATCTTACCCAACAGGAATTTTTGGAGCAGTTTTATAGGCAGGGAGAATTTACCCATGACAGCAGCAACCCATTTTTAAACTTTGTTTCATCCGTGTTGGATATCACAATCATTAAACCTATCATAGAGGCTTGTACCGGAGAAGACCTGATAACCGGAGAAGACTTGACAGACATGGAACGTGGACTTAAGGTGGTTTTTGCAATGGTGGATTTGGTTACGCTTGGAGGAGCCATTGCAGCAACAAAGTTCTCGGAAATGGGATTAAAAG
>JAAYPT010000012.1 GCA_012519695.1 Clostridiales bacterium
CATTCTTAGGAAGTAAGACCCCTTGAAGAGTACAAGGTAGATAGGGCAGAGGTGGAAGTGCAGTAATGCATGGAGCTGACTGTTACTAATCGGTCGAGGGCTTGACCTAGAGAACTTAGGGAAATCGAACGAAGTGAAGATTGAGCTTAGTTCGAAGGTCGTTCCGAGGAACTTAATGAAAGCGAGCCAAAGGCGAAGGTTGAATTTAGTGAACGGAACTTCCTTAAGTGGAAATCGGATAATTTCTGTGTGAACTTTTTAAGGTATATGAAAAAGTTGTTGACAGGATAAATAAGTTCCACGTATAATATTACGTGGAATGTGTCATATATAAATAGAATAAAGGGGAATCATACAGCGGCAGTATTGCGGTCTCCAAAACCGTTCACGGGGGTTCGAATCCCTCTTCCCCTGTTTTAGACTTAAACTGAAAGCATTATGCTTTCAGTTTTTTTTGTGTGTAAAAAATGAAAGGAGATTTGGAAAAAGCCTGTAATAATAATAGACTAAAAGTAGAAAAAATATACAATAAAAATAAGTGTAAAAACAACTAAAATAAACACTATAAATAATAGTTTATTTTAAGCTGAATCAATAAAAGTAAACGTAAAATTAATCTAAAATACAACATATTATACAAAAAGTAACAATGATATACTGTTTACGGCTACTAAAAAGGGGAATTTACCGGACTTTTAGACAAAGTATATGTAGGCGCAAAAGAAAATAATCTTAAGGTATATTATGTTTCTTATGTAAGCGAATCCAAGGAAAGCCAAGGCGATAAATATATATCACTGTTTTGGGGTGATGCAGGTG
This sequence comes from Clostridiales bacterium, assembly GCA_012519695.1. Taxonomy (GTDB): domain Bacteria; phylum Bacillota; class Clostridia; order Lachnospirales; family Lachnospiraceae; genus Petralouisia. Next base: position 820 of record JAAYPT010000012.1, read on the forward strand.
CCAATAATTGGAATCAAGCTGTTACGGTAAATACTGCAAAAAATGGAGGAAGTTTTAAAGGAGAAGATATTACTTCAGACGGATATTTTTATGTGGAATATAGTGGCGCAGAAAAACAATTAGAGTTGATTTTGCAAAGTTGGTCAGGAGGAAACGAGTGGGCAAAGGTAAATCCTTGTGAATTCGGTTCTGCCAATGGACATTATTTTGTAAAATATAAGTACTCAGATTGTGTTGCAGCATTTGGAACAGCGGATTTTCAGTCAAAATTAGATCAGATTCATGTAGGTGCAAAAGAAGACTGGATACAGGTTTACTCTGTATGCTATTGTTATCCCAACTAGAAATATGAAAAACAGCAGGAATAATTAATATTTACATGTAATTATGGATATGCTATGATAAAGGAGTAAATTATAGAAGAAACGGGATGAGGTGTATGTTGGCAATTTTAATCGGAGGAGTAGTTTTAATTGCAGTTATTATTGCAGTTGTCGCTTCGGTTGCAGGAGCAGTGGCCGGTATAGTAGACGACGATGCAGAAGAGTAAAGAAGAGTAAATAAAAAGAAAAAGAGACAGACGTCATAGGATAAAAAGTGATATTATCCTGTGATGTCTGTCTTTTTTTGTGCAATAGGAAATTGCGTCCTAGTGCATAAAAATGTTTCGTGTTACATTATTTTAAGTAAGCATCCTTGGCTGCATTCCACACTTCTTGGAAAGTGGTATTGTGTTCGCGAGCAGCCTTGGCAACGTCATCATATTCAGGCTTGAACTTGTGTATGCCATATCCGGTGCTGACTTTGATAGTGATAGTTCCAAATGGTGTAGAAACCTTTTCAAAGGAAGCATCTAAAATACGGCGGTAACAAGGATGAATTCGAATGCCACGAGTAGTAGTGTGTTCTAAAATCAAACGACTGAAAATGCTTTCCTGTTCCATATTGCAAAGACAAGTTAAAAGAAGCCCGGAACGATTCTTTTTCATATGAACCGGAGTAGTAAAGACATCCAATGCTCCAGCTTCTAGCAACACATCCATAGTATAGGAGATTGCCTCGGGAGTCATATCATCTAAATTGCAGGATAATTCCAAAATCTGGTCCAAGTTGTGAAAACCTTCCGTATAGAAATCCGGATGACTTTCTGAATCAGTAGGTGCCTTTATTGCACTAGAAGGTGATATATGAGGCAACTGACGTTTCGAAGGAACCGGAAGGATGTCCATATCGCCGAAAAAGATTCTTAAACAATTAGCAGTAGTAAAGTCTTTTGTTCCCATGCCGTAACCGGTTTTTTGTACAGTCATTGGTGGCATAGGAAGAAATTGTCTAACAAAATGTTTTAAAAGAGCTGCACCGGTAGGAGTGCATAATTCTCCTGTAATGGTACCGCTATAAATAGGAATTCCTTGTAAAATTTCAGCAGTGGCAGGAGCCGGAACTGGGAGAACACCATGTGCGCAAGAAACAGTACCACTTCCTACATGAACAGGAGAGGCTAAAATTTGTTCTGGTGCAAGGCGTTCTAGTAAAATACAGCATCCTACTACATCCATGACAGCGTCTAATGTGCCAACTTCATGGAAGTGAATTTGTGCAATATCAGTGTGATGGACATAACTTTCTGCATTTCCGATTAAAGTATAGACTTCTTTTGTGTGTTGTTTTACCCAAGAAGAAACTGCAAGAGAGTCAATTTGTGCCAAAATATCAGAATAGCTTGTATGAGCACCGTGGAAATTATGGGAAGAAGTTTCAGAAAGTGAAGTTTCTTCCATTTTTCCGTAGATGGAAACATTCATCTTAGTTCCGTAAATGCCGCATTTTTCGCATGGAGTGGCAGTAACAGAAATATTTTTGGAAAGCAGGTGATTCATAGTTTCTAAAAAATCTTCTTGTTGTGGAGGTGTTAAAAGTTCATAAAGCGCCCCCATAAGCATATCCCCGGCAGCTCCCATGCTGCAATCAATAAAAAGTGTTTTCATTTTACATACCTCCTCTATGATAATAAATTATATGTTTTAATTAGTTGTCTCTCGGTACTAAATCCAATAGAACAGTGTCAAAATAAGGCCGAAATAAGGAAGTGATAGTTTGGTACTGTTCTATTGTCTGAGAAAACTGTTTACTAGGTAATTGTATTCGTGCTGCATTGTGAAAGATACGGACACGAAAATCTGTAAAATTAAGGGAAAATAGTATTTTTTCGCATTCTTCTACCCGCTCTAAGTCAGCCTGTTCAATTGGAGTATTTACAGGGATTCTAGTGGCAAGACATGCATAAGCAGGCTTGTCATGAGTAAAGAGTCCAAGTTCTTTTGAATGTTGGCGAATCTGGGTTTTGGTAAGATTACAGAGTCTTAAAGGAGAATACACTTGTAATTCTGCAAGAGCACGCATGCCAGGTCGGTCAGCTGCATTATCAGAGGCATTTGTTCCATCTAATAATGTAGTATATCCATCTTTTTGAGCTGCTGCTAAAATATTGGAAAAAATCTCTTGTTTACAATAATAGCAACGAAGAGAATCATTTCTAACAACGTCTGGATTTTGACAGACATTTAATGACAAAACGGTGAGCGGAATGTGATACTGCGTACAAAATCTTTGTGCATCTTCCAATTCAAAAGCGGGTTGAAAAGCAGTATTCATATAATAAGCATGAACATCTGTTGCATACTGGGAGGCTTGATAAAGTAAGTAAGAGGAATCACAACCACCAGAAAATGCAATGGCTACGGAAGGATGTTCATTAAAAAAAGTTTCTAAGTTCATAATAAAATTCCTTTCTATTTGAGCCACTTATATTTTAACAGCATATAGTATTTTATGATAAGAAATATTATAGATTCTTATTATGAAATAGTCAAGAAATGGAAAATTATAAAAAATACAAAATTGTATAAATGAATAAAAACATGGCAAAAATAAAAAAAAAACAAATCATTTTGACGATAAAAATAGGAATATTTCTCAATAAGGTGTGAAAAGTGAAATGTTTCTACGACAAAAAGTGTATAGTATTTACTTAAAAAACAGTAAAAATTAGCACGTTACCATGGTAAAATTTACCGCAGAAAAGTTGACAAAATGAAAAAAGATGCTATAATCCCTATTGTTTAGTTTGATGGGGGCATGTAGAAAGGATTGAAGAAAATGAATGAAAGAATCATTAAACTGACAGATGCAGAAGAAGTGCAAGATTTTGTGCGTGCAGCTGGGAACTGTGACTTCGACATTGACATATCCTATCAGCGTATTGTAATTGATGCAAAGTCAATTTTAGGAGTTATGGGACTTGGAATGTCTAAGGAATTAACTGTAAAATATGGCGGAGAAGATTTGGAGTTTGAAAACGTATTGAGTAAGTACAGTGTAGCTTAAATTAGGACATGTAAAGATAGACAAGAGAAGAAAAGATGCATAATATATTATTATGCATCTTTTTTGTATTATAGTTAGTGCATAGAAATAAAAAAGAGAAGTACGAGGATAAGGAATGGAACAAATCAAGATTTCGGTAAGGAATCTGGTGGAATTTGTCCTGCGGTCAGGTGATATTGATAATCGTAGAGGAAAAAGCGGTCAGAAAGAAGCGATGCAGGAAGGTAGCAGGATTCACCGCAAAATTCAACGAAGAATGGGGGCTTCTTATCAACCGGAAGTTCCTTTAAAGATAGAATTGCAGAAGGAAAAATATCAGCTGCTAATCGAAGGAAGAGCAGACGGTATTATAATAGAAGAAACAGGAGTCACCATTGACGAAATAAAGGGTGTTTATATGGATGTACAGGCACTTGAGGCACCAATAGAAGTACATTTGGCGCAGGCAAAGTGTTATGCTTACATTTTTGCAAAGCAACAGGAATTAGAGGAAATTCGTGTACAGATGACATATTGCAACCTGGATACAGAAGAAATTCGCAGATTTCAACAGGGTTATTCCTTTGAAGAAATCAGAGAATGGTTTGAAATGGTGGTAGGCTTATATGAAAAATGGGCAAATTTTCAGTATGAAGCAAGAATAGAGCGAAATACATCCATTGAAAAACTGGAGTTTCCCTATCCATATCGAGAAGGACAAAAAGAACTTGCGGCTGGAGTATATCGTACCATCAATCGGGAGAAAAATCTTTTTATTCAGGCACCAACAGGAACAGGAAAGACCATTACTACAGTTTTTCCGGCAGTAAAGGCAGTAGGGGAAGAGTTGGCAGATAAAATATTTTATTTGACAGCGAAAACCATTACCAGAACAGTTGCAAAAGAAACTTTTGATTTACTTCGAAAACAGGGATATCTGGGACGAGTTATTACCATTACTGCAAAAGAAAAGTTATGTATGTGTGAAGAAATGGATTGTAATCCGGTGCACTGTCCTTACGCAGAAGGACATTATGATCGTGTAAATGATGCAGTATTTGATTTGATTCAAACAGAACGTGATATTACTAGAGAAGTTTTGATTCAGCAGGCGGAAAAGTTTCGGGTGTGTCCATTTGAATTATGTTTAGATACTACCTTATGGGTGGATGATATTATTTGTGATTATAACTATGTGTTTGACCCGAATGTGTATTTGAAACGATTTTTTGCAGAGGGAGTAAAGGGGGAATATTTATTTTTAATTGATGAGGCACATAATCTGGTAGAACGTGGCAGGGAAATGTATAGTGCAGTTCTTTATAAGGAAGACTTTCTAAAAATAAAGAAGATTATGAAGGAGCATAGTAGAAAATGCGTAAAGGCATTGGAAAAGTGCAATAGTCATTTGTTGGAATTGAAACGACAGTGCGACAATTATGAGATATTGGACAATCTGGGGGCATTCGTTTTTTTACTGATGCAATTAGGAGCAGCATTAGAAGAGTTTTTCTTAAAGGATATTTCTTTCCCGGAGAAAAAAGAAGTACAGGAGTTTTATTTAGAGTTGCGCCATTTCCTAAATATGTATGAGCGAGTGGATGAAAATTATGTTGTATATACGGAACATGAAGCCGATGGAAGATTTAAGGTAAAACTTTATTGTGTGGATACAGCGGTGAATTTGCAGGAATGTTTGGATAAGGGAAGAAGTACAATCTTTTTTTCGGCAACATTATTACCGATTCAGTATTATAAGAAACTATTGAGTACCAAAGAGGATAATTATGCAGTGTATGCAAAAACGGTGTTTTCAAAGGAACAGCGTTTATTGGTAATTGGTACAGATGTAAGCAGTAAATATACCAGAAGGAATGAACGGGAATTTACTAAAATAGCTCGTTATATTTACGAAACAGCCCAGGGAAGAAAAGGAAACTATATGGCATTTTTTCCTTCTTATAAAATGATGGGGCAGGTATTGGAAAAATTTTATGCTCTGAATTTGGGAGAAATGGACTGTGTTGTACAGGAAAGTGGTATGCGGGAACAGGAAAGAGAAGAATTTCTGGAAGCATTCCGTATGGAAAGAGAAAATACGCTAGTAGGATTTTGCGTTATGGGTGGAATTTTTTCAGAGGGAATTGACTTGAAAAATGAGGCACTGATAGGAGCAGTAATTGTGGGAACGGGCTTACCGCAAATCAGTAATGAGCGGGAAATATTGAAAAATTATTATGATAAGCGTTATGGAGAAGGATTTGACTATGCCTTTCGGTATCCGGGGATGAATAAGGTACTGCAATCAGCAGGAAGAGTTATTAGAACGGTAGAGGATAAGGGAGTCATTGTTTTATTGGATGAGCGTTTTTTACAACGGGAATATCTGGGCATGTTTCCAAGAGAATGGGCAGATTATGAGAAAGTAACAGTAGAAAATGTACAGGAAAGAGTAAAAAAATTCTGGAGTAACTGATAGGTTACTCCAGAATTTTATGCATTTACATTTGGTAAAAGTTTTAGAAATTCTTCGGTAGAAGCAGAAACCGGAAGAATTGGATTAATAGCAGCTACCAATTGACGTTCCGGTAGTTTTTCTTTGGTTTGCAGTACATATAATTCCGGTGTGTCTCTGGAAAGACAATAATCCGGAATAAAGGCGATTCCAAGACCAATTTTGGCAAGGTCAATAAGCAAGTCATTACTACTTAGTTCTACTTCCGGAATCAGTTCTAACTGATGTTGAAGGAAAATATTGTGAAGAAATTCACTGGTAGTACTTTTTCGATCCAACATCAAAATAGGATATTGATTTAATTCGGAAAAAGGAATTTCCTGTTGTCTTAAGTTAAAGTAGGCAGGATTAGCAATAAACACATCTCGGAAAGTGGATACGGTTTTTTGTACATATGAACCATTGAGATGGGAATTAGGGTAGTTGGTTACAATCAAATCCACTTTGCCTTGTTCTAGTAAATCAACACAATTTAAAGAAGTAGCATTTGTTACTTTAATAGGAACGTTTGGAAACTTCTTGTGAAACTGTTTGATATAAGGAACAAGAAAATAACGACAGATAGTGTCACTGGCACCGATATGAAGCTGACCAAGTCCAAGGGTATTGGCATCCAGTAGCTGGTTTTCTCCACGTTGAATCAGATTCATAGCCGGTTCAATGTGTTTTAGTAAAATCTGACCGGCAGGGGTTAACTGTACTTTCTTGGTACTGCGGATAAATAGTGGTTGTTCTAACTTCTTTTCCAAGGTCTTAATAGACTGGCTTACCGCAGATTGTGAAATAAAGAGCTTCTTGGAGGCTTCAGAAAAGCTTAGGGAAGAAGCTACATAGTAAAAAACTTTATATAACTCGTAGTTAATATCCATGGACATCCCTCTTTTATTAATAATTATATAATATAGCTATAATAATTATAAGTGGAAATTATAAGTATGTCAATTAGGATTCCTGCTAATAAATATGCGGCAAAAATGAAACAATACTTATAAATGAAATTAAATATATTAATTATACTAATTATATGTGTGTATGATATAATGAATGCAAGTGAGAGGAACATGCTTGTGTGTTCAACGAACGACGAAATTATGGAGTGATAAAATCACGATATAATGAGCGTAGCAATAAGCGGTGAAAAATCTAAGAATGTCAGTTTTCATGTTTGTAGGAAAAATGGTGGACTGGATTTTGGTACGGCTAAGTAGATTTGTTTTATTTTATATTATTTCAGGAGGTATTTATGAGCAACGTAAGACGTGTATTTGTGGAAAAGAAACCTGCATTTGCAATTCAGGCAAAAGAGTTGCAGTCTGAAATCAAGAGTTATTTGGGAATTAAGACCGTAACGAATGTGCGCGTATTGATTCGCTATGATATTGAAAATATTTCAGAGGAGACTTACAAGAAGGCATTAATGACTGTTTTCAGTGAGCCACCTGTGGATGATGTATATGAAGAAAATTTTGAACTGGGAAATGCAAAGACTTTTAGCGTAGAATTTTTACCAGGACAGTTTGACCAGCGTGCTGATTCAGCAGAACAGTGTATGAAGTTATTGAATGAAAACGAAGAACCGATTATCCGTTCTGCAACTACCTATGTAATCGAAGGTGAAGTTACAGATGCTCAGTTAGAGGCAATTAAGAATCACTGTATTAATCCGGTAGATTCCAGAGAAACAGACCTTGTAAAACCAGAAACTTTAGTACAGAAGTTTGATGAGCCGGCAGATGTAAAAATATTTGATGGATTTAAAGATATGCCAGAGGCACAGTTAAAAGAATTATATGATTCTTTGGGACTGGCTATGACATTTAAGGACTTTTTACATATTCAGAATTATTTCAAAAACGAAGAGAAGCGTAATCCTTCTATGACAGAGATTCGTGTATTAGATACCTACTGGTCAGATCACTGCCGTCATACTACATTCTCTACCGAGTTAAAAGATGTAGCATTTGGTGAAGGTTTTTATAAGAAACCAATGGAAGAAACTTATGCAGATTATGTAAATACTCATAAGGAATTATATAAAGGAAGAGATGACAAGTTTATCTGTTTAATGGACCTTGCTTTGATGGCAATGAAACGTCTGAAAAAAGAAGGAAAATTAGACGATCAGGAAGAATCTGATGAAATCAATGCATGTTCTATTGTTGTTCCGGTAGAAGTAGACGGAAAAACAGAAGAATGGTTAGTAAACTTTAAAAATGAAACACATAACCACCCAACAGAAATTGAACCATTTGGTGGAGCTGCAACTTGTCTTGGTGGAGCAATTCGTGATCCATTGTCAGGACGTACTTATGTATATCAGGCAATGCGTGTAACCGGAGCTGCTGATCCTACTGTATCTGTAAAAGATACTATGGAAGGAAAGTTACCACAGAAGAAGTTAGTTCGTGGAGCTGCACATGGTTATAGTTCTTACGGAAATCAGATTGGTCTTGCTACCGGATATGTGAAGGAAATCTATCATCCGGACTATGTAGCAAAACGTATGGAGATTGGTGCTGTTATGGGAGCTGCTCCTAGACGTGCAGTACAAAGACTTACTTCTGATCCGGGAGATATTATTATTTTATTAGGTGGACGTACCGGACGTGATGGTTGTGGTGGAGCAACCGGTTCTTCTAAGGCTCACAACACCCAGTCTATTGATACCTGTGGTGCAGAAGTTCAAAAAGGTAACCCACCTACAGAGCGTAAGATTCAGCGTTTGTTCCGTAGAGAAGAAGTGGCTCATATTATTAAGAAATGTAATGACTTTGGTGCAGGTGGAGTTTCTGTTGCAATCGGTGAATTAGCAGACGGACTTCGTGTACAGTTAGATAAAGTACCTAAGAAATACGCAGGTCTGGATGGAACAGAAATCGCAATTTCTGAATCTCAGGAGCGTATGGCAGTTGTAATTGCACCGGAAGATGTAGAGCAGTTTTTAAATTATGCAAAAGAAGAAAACTTAGAGGCAGTAGAAGTTGCTGTTGTAACAGAAGAGCCAAGATTGGTATTAGAGTGGAGAGGAAAGGAAATTGTAAATATTTCCAGAGCTTTCTTAGATACCAACGGAGCACATCAGGAAACAACCGTAGCTGTTGATATTCCTGCAAAAGAAGACAATTTCTTTGAAAAGAAAGAAATTGCAGGCGTAGAAGAAGCATTAAATGCCGGAGATGTAAAGAAAGCTTGGATGACTACTTTGTCCGACTTAAACGGATGCTCTCAGAAGGGCTTAGTGGAAATGTTTGACGGTTCTATCGGAGCAGGAAGTGTATTCATGCCTTATGGTGGACGTTATCAGTTAACAGAGACACAGAGTATGGTTGCAAAACTTCCTGTTATGAATGGAAAGTGCGATACTGTAACAATGATGGCTTATGGATTTGATCCATACTTATCTTCCTGGAGCCCATATCATGGAGCTGTATATGCAGTATTAGAGTCTGTAGCAAGAATCGTTGCAGCAGGTGGTGATTATAAGAAGATTCGTTTTACTTTCCAGGAATATTTCCGCAGAATGAGCGAAAATCCACATCGTTGGAGTCAGCCATTTGCAGCATTGTTAGGAGCTTACAATGCACAGATTGGATTTGGACTTCCCTCTATCGGTGGAAAAGACTCCATGTCCGGAACCTTTAACGATATTGATGTACCACCAACTTTGGTTTCCTTTGCAGTTGATATTGCAAAAGAGCAGGATATTATTACACCAGAGCTGAAAAAAGCTGGTAACAAGTTAATGAGCTTTAAGATTGCAAAAGATGCATATGATTTACCGGATTATGCTCAGGTAATGAAATTATATGATGCAATTCATGAATTGATTCAGAAGAAAGCAATTGTATCTGCATACGCATTAGATGGAAAAGGTGTTGCATCTGCCTTAAGTAAGATGGCATTTGGTAATAAATTAGGTGTAACCGTAGATGCAGATGTATGCAAAGATTGCATGTTTGCACCTGGATTCGGTAACATGGTAGCAGAAGTACCGGCAGATAAAGTAGATATGGTACTTAAGACAATCGCAGACAGCAAAGTAATCGGTGAAGTAAACGATGCGAAGAAGTTTATCTATGGTGATATGGAAATCACAATGGATGAAGCATTAGAGGCATGGACAGGCACTTTGGAAAAAGTATTCCCAACAGTTGCAGTAGAAGGAAAAGAAGAAGTTAAGACAGATGTATTCAAGGCAGACAGTATCTATGTATGCAAGAATAAGGTCGCAAAACCTACAGTATTTATTCCTGTATTCCCGGGAACAAACTGTGAGTATGATAGTGCAAAGGCATTTGAGCGTGCAGGAGCAGATACAATTGTAAAGGTATTTAAGAACTTGAATGCAACAGATATTCGTGATTCTGTAGATGAATTTGTAAAGGCGATTGAACAGTCACAGATTATCATGTTCCCAGGTGGATTCTCTGCCGGAGACGAACCAGAAGGAAGTGCGAAGTTTTTTGCAACAGCATTCCGTAATGCAAAGATGACAGAAGCAGTAAATAAACTGTTACAGGAACGTGACGGATTGATGTTAGGTATTTGTAATGGATTCCAGGCATTGATTAAGTTAGGATTAGTACCATATGGTGAAATCAGACAGCAGACAGCAGATTCTCCTACTTTGACATATAACACCATTGGTCGTCATATTTCTAAGATGGTTTATACAAAGGTAGTAACAAATAAATCCCCATGGTTAGCACAGGCAGAATTAGGAAAGACTTACTGTAATCCTGCTTCTCATGGTGAAGGACGTTTTGTTGCACCAAAAGAATGGTTGGATAAACTCTTTGCTAACGGTCAGGTAGCTACTCAGTATGTAAATGAGAATGGACAGCCTACTATGGACGAAGAGTGGAATGTAAATGGTTCTTACATGGCAATTGAAGGTATCACCAGCCCGGATGGACGTATTCTTGGAAAGATGGCACATTCTGAACGTAGAGGAGACAGCGTAGCTGTTAATATCTATGGCGAACAGGATATGAAGATATTTGAAAGCGGAGTTGCTTACTTTAAGTAGGAAGTGAATAACTAGAAATGTAAAGCCCTTGTAGAGAGGAAAAACTTTCTGCAAGGGCTTTTTCTATGCAATAGGAAATACTGTGTTACATTGAAACGTGAAAGTCATGGCTTTCCTATGATAATTGAAAAGAATGAAACAAAAGATCAAATTGTTCCAACAGCTTTTCTTCTGGATTGGTTTACAACTTTCTACAAATTCATCTTGAATTTGATTTATAACAAAAGCAAAAAAATCATATTTATCTGCAAAGTGTCATATGTGTTTTGATGATTCTCAAATAGGTTTTAATTAACGAAAAAATAGAGGAGCTTACAGGGGAAGGAACGGAAGTAAAATCCTTTGTATCCGATAAGAATACAAAGGATTTTACTTCCGTATTGTTCGTGATAAAAACTCCGGCAATTCAGGTGCAGGAGGCTGAACAGGTAGTAGAAGAAGAGCCGGAAGAAACCGGACTTTGGCAAAAGTTCATAAATTTGTTTAAGTAGTTAAAATCCACCTTTCAATGATAGCAGCCACACCGTTGTCATCATTGGACGGTGCAATATCGGTTGCTTGCTCTTTTACATGTTCCGGCGCATTTGACATAGCAATGCCAAGTCCGGCGGCTTTTATAATATCTAGATCATTTTCACTATCTCCGCAGGCAATGGTTTGCTCGATAGGGATGTTAAGATAGTCGCATAAAAAGGATAAACCTTTCGCTTTGGAAATTCCCTTTTTCGTAAATTCAAGATTGCCATATCCTCCAGAAAGATAATAGATATCCGGATAAGTATTTAAAATATTCATAGCCTGATTTCGGTAAAGAGGAACACCGTTTTCGTCAGCAGGAAAGTTCAAAGTCACTTTTTGAATATCCTGTTTTTGCTGACGTATTTTATCTGTAAGATTAGGTACCATAGTTCTGGTGGATAAAATATATTCTTTTAATTCCTTTGGAAGTTGATTCATGCTCTCGATAGCTTTTTTGCATATATCAGGTGTGTAGGCACATCCGTTTACAAAAAGGTCTAAATGGATGGGAAGAGTTAATAGCTTATCCACTAATGTAGTTGCTTCTTCCCAAGGCATACAACATTCAAAGAGACATTCACGTTCTGGAACTTTATATACAGCAGCACCGTTAGTAGTAATTGCATATTGAATGCCTAATTCTTTCATGGCTTCTAAGGGAAGCCCGTTGTAAGGCCTTCCGGTTGCAATAACAAAAATTGTACCAGCAGCGGCAGCAGTTTTGATTGCTTTTTTATTTTCATCAGAAATAGAGCTTTTGGAATTAAACAGAGTTCCATCTAAGTCAAGAGCTACAAGTAAAAATTGTTTTTCCATAAGATACCTCCATGTAATTTAGTACATTTCTAGTAGCTAGTATAGCACGAAAAACGGGAAAAATGAAAGAGTTGTTGGAATAAATGAAAAAATTGCAAAAAATTTGAAAAAAGGGGTTGACTTTTGTGTGGTTTTGATTGTATAATAGTCAAGCAGTCGTCAAGAACGACAAACACATGGGATCTTAGCTCAGCTGGGAGAGCATCTGCCTTACAAGCAGAGGGTCACAGGTTCGAGCCCTGTAGGTCCCATATATATCGAATATGGCGGAATAGCTCAGTTGGCGAGAGCACATGGTTCATACCCATGGTGTCGGGGGTTCAAATCCCTCTTCCGCTACGTCAAGAACCTAGAAAATTCTAGGTTCTATTTTTTTATGCAATAGGAAATTCGTGTTTTATGGAAAACAATAACTGGAAAATATTACCAGTAAACTTTTAACTTTCTTCGTTTTATAATGAAACTATATTATGAGAACGGAGAAAAGAATATGGAAGTTGATATAGAATATCTAAGACAAAGAATAAATGAAGCATTAGAAGATATTTTAAATAACGATTATGGAGAAAATAAAAGAATGAGTTTGGAATATCTGGATCATACCATTACCGGTGCATGCGATATATTAAAGATAATTTCTCATTCTCAGGCTGTAGAACTAAGAGAACCTGTGGTAAGAGAATTGGGAAAATACAATAAATAATTTATAATATCACATTATATTAAGATTGAAAATGATATTTAATGAAAATTCCCAAAATGACAAGAAAATTTCTTTACCTTATTGAAATCCATACAAAAAGTTGTAGAATGTAAAAAGATTATGGATGAATGAGGAGAGAAAAATGGGAATAACAGAACAGGAAATAAAAAACAATATACGCGATAATGAAGAATTGATAGAGTTATATCAAAGTCAGAAAAATGAGATTGAAGAACAAATAAGTAGTCTGGAATGTTTGAAGAATAAATTCATAACATTGCAGACTACTTTTGGTATAAAACAAGATGTAAGAAAAGCGGGATTGGTAGGGATTGTGCCTAAAATGTCACAAATAAAAATTGCATCCCGTTATTATTCCGGAATGAATGATTTGCTTAACAGCGGAGAATTTAATAATGCATATAATAGCCTATCGGATGCGAAAGCTATAATTGTAAGAGAACAGGACAGGCTTTATACGCAATTAGATGATGTGACAGGAAAAATATATAGCAGAGAACAACGAATGGAATACTGGAGAAAACAGTTAAGAAATATACGGTATAGATAAGGGAGTGAAAGAGATGGCAGAAATGAATTAATAATTGATGATGAGTATTGCGCTAGTATGGCAAGCTATTTTTGTGCCCAAGGAAATCATTTGAATATTATGGTAAAAAATTATATTGATGCAGTGGAGAAAGTGAAAAGTAATGCCATAAAAGAGGGAGAAGTAGCAGAGGCACTAGAGGCGTATATTACATATGTAAAAAAGTTAGATGAACAGATAAAGGAAATATCTATTATTGTAAAAAAACAAGTAGAAGATTTCTTGACTCAAATTGATGATGCAGATGAGTATCTTTTTTAGGGAGGGTGTGTTATGGGAAAAATAGATATTGATGTAAATGAATTAGATAGTTCCATTACAGAAATGGAAGCATTAAAGGAAAGTTGGTTAGAGAAAGAGGTAAATGCTCCGGAGGTAGTAGGTGGTGGTGCTACAGTAAGTCAGTTAGAAGAAATTGCAAAATTGTATGTGGGACTGCATATAAGAATGGGAGGATTACTTTCTAGTACAATAACTTTTTTGAAAAATACCAGAGAAAATTATGTGGAGAGCGATGAGGCAGTTGCCACCAAAATAAAGCGAGAGTAGCAGGAAAAGGGGGAAGAAAAGGTGAAACGTGATTTTTCAGAAACTTCAAAACAGGAATTGCTGGGTTTAGTTGCAAAAGTCGAAAATGAAGAAATGAGTGATTTTACCGATTGGATTGGAGATAGATGGTGTGATTTTGATTCTTGGATGCAAAATATGGGAATTCAGCATTGTATTGACGATGTGAATATGTACCATAGAAAAGTAATTGATAAAAACAATACCACAAAACAAGAAATTGAGCGCATTTTTAATGCAGTAAAGGAGGTTGATACAAGCTATGCAGTAAGAATGTCAGCCTGTAAAGCTCAGATAGAATCTATCACCAATTTGATTATTCAGTTAAATCAGATAATTGAGCCAACTATGGGATTATTTCAAGTGGATAATATAAATAGTAAATTGGCTTCTACTTTTTATGATTATGAACAGGCAAAAGAAATATTATTAATACTTAGCCAAAATGGATTAAGTCAAAAAGATATAGAGGAATTAGGAGAAGAGGAATTAAAAGATGTTTTAAAAAGGGTTATTTCTGGAATTATTGATATTTTTCCTAATGTTAAGGTGGGAGAAAAAATAGAAGTACCGATTGGACCAGACGTAACACTCTATTATTCCGTATCAGGAAAATATGATAATAATGCGGACATAGATATTGATTTGGTAATAAGTGATCAAAGATTAAAACTGAAGCAGATTTCACTACCGGGAGAACTTGCTGATGCTATAAAAATTGGTGGAGGATTATTGGACGGGGATGTGGAAGTTTCCGGGGAAACGGATAATGGAGCTATAAAATTTGCAGCTAATGGTACATGTGAAGGAAAGGCATCATATACAAATGGAAATACAACTTATACGACAAAAACAGAATTTTCATACGAGAAAGTAGTTTTTGAAGAATCAGTAGCAACAAAAATTGGAGGAGGTACTATTACTTCGGCAATTGGTATAGAAAAGGTAAACGATAATGGTTGGACACCAACACCGGTGCCGGAATATGAGACCGAGATAGTTGAACTACCGAAGCTGGCAGATATAGATGTTGATTGGCAAGATGTTGCATTTGTAGCAGGTGGGCTTATTTGTATCGGAGGTATTATATTTGCGATTCCCACTAGTGGTGCATCTTTGGGATTGTGTGTATTATAGGGAGAAAAAATGAAAAGAAAATATAGAAATAAAGTCGCAATTTTATTAGTAATAGCTGTGTTTAGTACGACTGGTTGTGGCAAGGAGCAGATACAAAATATAGAAAATATAAATAATGACGGAAAAACAGAAAAAACGATTCAGAACAATGAGGAAGAAATTATCAAAGTAGATTTCAATCAAAAATTTCTTAACATATCGGGAAAGTCTGCGGAAGAGACAGTAGAAGAAATTAAAAATGGTGGAAACTGCTTGGATATATACGAAAATGAGGATGGAACAGTAACGGTAGAAATTAATAAAGAACAACAAGAGTATTGGATGGATTCCCGTGGAACAATGATGGAGGAGTTACAGGAACAGCTTCAAGAGTATGGACAAAACTATCGACTGGAACATAATGATTCTTTTACAGAAGTAAATGCATACTATAACTTGAAACTTCCGGCAGATAAGGCAATTGTATATGTAATGTATGCAGAATTCTTGTGCGCATCCTATCAACTTTTTTCAGGTGCTGCTACTAATGATTGGAGAGTAGCTATTAATATTTATAATTCAGACACGGGAAAATTAGTAAAAAGTGGGAGCAGCGATGAAGATTTTGGGTATGAAGATTCAGACTGGGAGGCAAGTAAATAAAAATGAGGAAAACATATCGAAATAAAAGCATTGTTTTATTAATGGCAATTGTGATTATGATTGCCGGTTGTGGCAAGGAGCAGATACAAAATATAAAAAATATAAATAATGACGGAAAAACAGAAAAAACGATTCAGAACAATGAGGAAGAAATTATCAAAGTAGATTTCAGTCAAAAATTTCTTAATATTTCAGGAAAGTCTGCGGAAGAGACAGTAGAAGAAATTAAAGATGGTGGAAACTGCTTGGATATATACGAAAATGAGGATGGAACAGTAACAGTAGAAATTAATAAAGAACAACAAGAGTATTGGATGGATTCTCGCGGAACAATGATGGAGGAGTTACAGGAACAGCTTCAAGAGTATGACCAAAACTATCGACTGGAACATAATGATTCCTTTACAGAAATAAATGCATACTATAACTTGGAACTCCCGGCAGATAAGGCGATAGTTTATGTGAGATATGCGGAATTTCTATGTGCTTCTTATCAATTATTCTCAGGAGTGAACAGTGATGAATGGAAAGTTGTAATTAATGTTTACAATTCCGATACAGGAAAATTAGTAAAAACAGGGGACAGTGATGTTGATTTAACATATGATAATTCGGACTGGGAGGCAAGTAAATAGAATGGAGCAGATCATATACGAGAATATTTCTGTTAAGTTACCGGATGAATTCAAATCCATGACAGAGGAAGAAGTGAAACTATATTATAACAATGTGAAGTTTGACAGTGTATTTATCCAGCAGGAGAAAAAAGCTGTTTTGGGAATTGTGCAAAATCAAAATAAGTTACTGGCACAGCAGGTTGGAAAAAGAATCGAAGAATATCAAAACAGTTATGCGCGCATGGCACCTGGATTTGCTATGGGAGAATTATTAGAGAAAAAAGGAGAGAAACATAATGCTGCAATTTTAACCTACAAGTCCAATGCGCTTATGCGGGATTTATATAATATCGTAGCAATTATGGATTATGAAGACAGGGAATTGTTTCTTACCTTTAGTTGTGGATTGCAGGATGCCCAAACATTTATGTTTGAAGTTTTAAAGATAATTGAAGACATTTTTAAGCAGATAGAGGTAGGTGCCTAGACTTTTTCAGGCACTTACCTCTATCTATTTGTTTCATTATTTGTTACATTATTTTTTTGACATGCTTCTTCATGAGCCAGAATTGTCTCCAAAGTGTCCCCAAGTTGTGTAAAAATAGTGGCTAAAACAGGAAGCTCCTCTTTACTGCAAGTTTTGGAAATAGCGTAGGCAAGAGAAGAGATATAAGTAACTAATTCACAAGAGTTCATGACATCACCTCTGTGATATCATATGCATGAAAGAAAAAAATAGTGAAAACATTTCAAAGCACCTACCAAACTCTTGGAAGAATGTGGTATAATAGTTTCTGCTTGAAGAGGTATTTTCAAGCTTAGTAGATATAGGATACTGTTTTGACAGTTAAAAGAAAGGGGACTATATGGAAGAAGAAAAAAGATATGCATTATTGATAGATGCAGATAATGTATCGTCAAAATACATAGATATTGTAACGAAAGAGGCGCAGTCTTTTGGAAATGTAACGATTCGAAGAATTTATGGAGACTGGACTTCCAATTTAAAAAATTCATGGAAAGAGTGTTTGTTAAATAATGCACTTTCACCAATACAGCAATATAGTTATACAACCGGAAAGAATTCTTCAGATTCAGCATTGATTATCGATGCCATGGACATTTTATATATGGACAATGTAGACGGATTTATTCTGGTATCATCAGATAGTGATTTTACCAAGCTTGCAATGCGTTTGCGAGAGTCAGGAAAGCATGTAATAGGTATGGGAGAGAGTAAAACACCAACACCATTTGTGCGCGCCTGTGAACAGTTTAAGACATTGGATGTATTATATAAAAATGCAGTGGAACAGAGAAAGAAACCGGCTCAGAAAGTATATGCCAAGAAACGGATTAAGGTAGTGGCAAACGAGAATGAGAATATTCAGGAAACAGAACAGGCAGAACCAATTACCAATTTACAGGCAATTAAGGCAACCATTATCTCATTATTAGATGAAAACTCAGATGAAGAAGGATGGATGTATTTATCAGAGCTTGGAAATATGATACAGAAGATGTATTCTGATTTTGACTGCCGTAACTATGGATATACAAAATTTGGGAAGATGATAGAATCTTTTCCGGAACTTCAGACAAGAAAAGACGATTCCAGTAATGGAATTACTAAGATTGTATTAGTACGAAAAAAAGAAGAGAACGAGGGACGATAGCCAAAAAAGCAGGCGCTTAAGCCTGCTTAGTACTAACAATCTCGGTCTGTATGTCGGGTGCTTATCAGATGCCAGATGGTGTCATGCATCCAGCTGATGGTATCATTTAATTTCCGGTTTTCTTCTAGCAAAAGTGTGTTTTCGGATTGCAGTTTTTTTAACAGTTCTGCATCCTTCTTTTCTAATGTACCGCTATAGGACATCTTAATCACCTCAAATATATTATAGCAGAAGTGATGGAAATATGGTGTTAAAAAGGTGCTAAAAGACACGGAGAGTATAAAAAACAGGGCAGAAAAACCACTTGTAGAAGAATTAGAAACAAGGTATACTAGATGTTGTATTTATGAAAATGAAATGATGAGGAAAATAAGATGAAAAAATACGATTATGTCATTGTGGGAGCAGGTTTATTCGGAGCAGTTTTTGCGCAGGAGGCGAAAAAAGCCGGCAAAAAGTGTCTTGTAATTGATAAACGTAACCACATTGCAGGAAATATTTATACGAAAGAAATAGAAGGAATTCAGGTACATGAGTATGGTGCCCATATTTTTCACACCTCTAATAAAGAAGTGTGGGAATATGTAAATCAGTTCGCCGAGTTTAACCGTTACACAAATTCTCCGGTAGCTAATTATAAAGGTGAGATTTATAACATGCCATTTAATATGAATACCTTTAATAAGCTTTGGGGAGTGGTAACACCGAAAGAAGCAAAAGAAAAAATCGAAGCACAAAAGAGAGAATATTCTGTAGAAAATCCAAAGAATTTAGAAGAACAGGCAATTAATCTGGTAGGTCCGGATGTGTATACAAAACTGGTAAAAGGATATACTGAAAAGCAGTGGGGAAAACGTGCAACGGAGCTTCCGGCATTTATTATTAAGCGTTTGCCGGTGCGTTTTACCTATGATAATAACTATTTTAATGATAATTACCAGGGAATTCCAATAGGCGGGTATACCAAAATGGTAGAGAAGATGCTGGAAGGAACAGAAGTGCAGTTAGAAGAAGACTTCTTGCAGAATAAGGACAAGTATCTGGAAATGGCAGATAAGATTGTATACACCGGAATGATAGATGAATATTTTGATTATTGTTATGGGGAGTTAGAGTATCGTTCCCTTCGATTTGAAACCGAAGTCTTAGAAGAAGAAAATCATCAGGGAAATGCGGTGGTAAATTACACAGAATATGAAGTTCCATATACAAGAATTATTGAGCATAAGCACTTTGAATACGGAACACAGCCAAAGACTGTTATTACCAGAGAATATCCAAAAACATGGAAAAAGGGTGATGAACCATATTATCCAATGAATGATGAAAAGAATATTGCCCTCTACGAAAAGTACAGTGCTCTTGCGAAAAAAGAAGGAAATGTTATTTTTGGAGGAAGACTTGGACAATATAAATACTATGATATGGATGATACCATAGAAGCAGCATTAAAGTGTGTAAAAGCAGTATTGTAAGTGGCTGTTGCAGTAGTTGACGGATGACGAAAAAGTATATATAATAAACGCTTGGAGGAACGAAAAATGAAGAAATTAGAAGAATATGTAAGAAGTATACCGGATTTTCCAGAACCAGGAATTATCTTTCGCGATATAACCACTATTTTGCAGGATGCAGATGGATTACATCTTGCAATTGATGGAATTTTAGATGCCTTAAAGGGTGTAGAATATGATGTGGTAGTAGGTCCGGAGTCCAGAGGATTTATTTTTGGTGTGCCTGTAGCTTATGCAGCACATAAGAGTTTTGTTCCAGTGCGAAAAAAGGGAAAACTTCCATGTGAGACAATCTCAGCAGAGTACGATTTGGAATATGGTAGTGCAGTGATTGAAATGCATAAGGATTCCATTAAGCCGGGACAGAAAGTAGTTATTGTGGATGACTTAATTGCAACCGGAGGAACCATTGAAGCAATCACCGGATTAATTGAACAATTAGGCGGAGAAGTGGTGAAAATCTGTTTCGTAATGGAACTTGCCGGATTAAAAGGAAGAGAAAAACTGAAAGCGTATGATGTAGAAAGTCTTATTACATACGAAGGAAAGTAAGAAATAAGAAGTAATAAAAAAGGAGCTATACAAAATAGTTCCTTTTTTATGTAATAGGAAATATTATAGAAAGAAAAGAGGTTAGAGGAGAGAAACATGAGAGTAGGAATGGGATATGATGTTCATAAATTGGTAGAAGGCAGAGACTTGATTTTAGGCGGTGTAAAAGTACCACATATGTTAGGTTTGTTAGGACATTCAGATGCAGACGTGTTGTTACATGCCATTATGGATGCATTGCTTGGTGCAGCAGCATTAGGAGATATCGGAAAACATTTTCCAGATACGGATGAAAGATACAAGGGCATTTCCAGTATGAAACTTTTAGAACATGTAGAAGCATTATTGTCAGAAAAAGGATATATTGTAGGAAATATTGATGCAACCATTATAGCACAAAAGCCGAAGCTACGTCCTTTTATAGAAGAAATGGAAGAAAATGTTGCAAGAGTATTGAAAATATCCAAGGAACAGATAAATATCAAGGCAACAACAGAAGAAGGACTTGGATTTACCGGTACAGAAGAAGGAATTTCTGCACAGGCAATCTGCACGATTATGAGTTTTTATGAAGGAAGCATGACAGTAGGCGGTAATGTAGGTGGATGTGCCGGATGCACAGGATGCCAGAAGAGATAGAAAATCGCAGGAGTGAGAAAATAAAATGGCAGAACAAATACGTTATCTGAAGGAACAAGAAAAATGCAGTACCAGACAAATGTATGAAACAATTTTTCCAGAGGATTCCCAAGCATTTGTGGATTATTATTATCAATGGAAAACGAAGGATAACGACATCATAGTGATGGAAGATAAAGAGGGATATGAGGTGATGCTGCACCTGAATCCCTTTTTTATACAAATAAATGAGAATAAGGAAAAAATACCATATATTGTTGCAGTAGCAACCAGACCGGATTGTCGCCGTCAGGGGAAAATGCAGCAGGTAATGGTACATACATTGAGAGACTTGCAACAAAAGCATTGCCCATTTACTTTTTTGCTACCGGCGAATCCAGAATATTATAAAGGACAGGGATTTGTATTTTCACAATTGAATAAGCAAGGAACAATCATATTGCAGGCAGAGAAGAATACAAAACCATATATAGATAACTGTGTTTCCATAAAAAAGCTGGATAAGCAGCAAATAGAGCAAATGATAGAAAGTGTTAATACAATCTTAGCAGAAAAATATCAAATGTTTGTATGGAGAGATATTTCCTATTATAAGCGTTTATTGGCGGAAATGGAAAGTGAGCAGGGAGATGTTATGGTATTAGAAAAAGCAGGAAAAAACGTAGGTGTTCTTGCATATGGCAGAGGAGAGCAGGCAGAGATAAAAGAAGTCATACTATTAGAATCCTTAGAAAAAAGTAAAACAGAGATTTGTAATGAAATATTCGGGGTAGATAGATGGACAGAGGAAGAAATGCAATTTATGTTTCGCATTACAGATTTGCAGTCCTGGACCGGAAAACTAAAAGGAGAGGAAGAAGTGTGGGAGTTAGAAGTAAATGATGCATTCCTACCGGAAAATTGTGGTAGTTGGAGAATTGAGTGGAACCTGACAGGTGGCAATGTAAAAAAACTTTCAAAATCTCAGAATATACAGGAAAAAAGAAGCGTAGATATTGCAGAGTTGACGGAAAAAATATTAGAAAAAATGTCAATTTTTATTCGAGAATGGGTATAAAACTATTGACAAAAATAATTTTTGTGCATAAACTAACATAGGAATAAGGAAAAGGCGTTGAACGGAAAGAGTAGGTTTTTGAAATTTCAAAGAGAGAAACTGTCATTGGCTGGAAGCAGTTTTGAAAGGAAGAAAATTGAAGTGCCTCCGTGAGCTGATCAGAAGAACTAGGAGTATTCTGGTACGAGTTGCACACGTTAAGTGTTTTGAGTGAAATGCATCAGTGCATTTACATAGAGTGGAACCGCGGATAACTTCGTCTCTAAATAGAGACGGAGTTTTTTTATGTAATAGGAAATTACATCCTATCATAAGAAATACCATGTTATATTAAAATGTGAAAGTACAGGGCTTTCCATGTGATATAAAAAGATTCTTATATAATAAATAAAAAGTGGCAAAATTAAGGAGGAAGAACAAAATGGGATTTATTAAACATGTAAAAGAAGAGTTTGAAGTGATACAAGAGAGAGACCCATCCATAAAAACTCCTCTGGAGGTATTGTTATATCCGAGCTTTCGTGTTATGTTAAGTTATAGAAAAGCTCATAAGCAATATTTGAAAGGTCATTATTTTCGTGCAAGAAGAATTTCCCAAAAGGCAGCAAGAAAAACCGGCATTGAAATACATCCGGGAGCAGTGATTGGAAAAGGATTTTTCATTGATCACGGAAGCGGGGTAATTATCGGTGAAACTACCATTATCGGAGACAATGTAACCTTGTATCAGGGAGTTACATTGGGAGGAACCGGTAAGGAAACCGGCAAACGTCACCCGACCCTTTGTGACAATGTTATGGTAAGTGCAGGAGCAAAAATTATCGGTTCCTTTACCATTGGTGAGAACAGCAAGATTGGAGCAGGAAGCGTTGTACTCGAGGAAGTTCCACCAAACTGCACAGTAGTAGGCGTACCGGGAAGAATTGTGAAGAGAGATAATGTAAAAATCCCACGCAGTGATATGGATCAGTGCCATCTTCCGGATCCGGTTATGGAGGACATTACAATTTTGCAACATGAGAATTCTGCATTATGCAATAAGTTGATTGATTTAGAAAAAGAAGTCAAAGAGCTGCGCTGCAAGAGCTGTGAAGAGTCTAAATAGCGTGGACAGAAATAAGTTAGAAAAAGGAATGGAAAACCTATGGAGAACAAATTTAAATTTTACAATACGCTTAGCAGAAAGGTAGAAACTTTGATTCCAAATGAGGATGGAAAAATCGCAATGTATACTTGTGGACCGACAGTATATCATTTCGCTCATATTGGAAATCTCAGAAGCTACATTATGGAAGATGTACTGGAAAAAACATTACGTTATTTAGGATATGACGTAAAGAGAGTTATGAATATTACCGATGTAGGACATTTATCCAGTGACGCAGATACTGGAGAAGATAAGATGTTAAAAGGTGCAAAAAGAGAGCATAAAACGGTAATGGAAATAGCAAAATTCTATACTGATAAGTTTTTTGAAGATTGTGAAAAATTAAATGTAAAAAGACCGGATGTAGTAGAACCGGCAACAAACTGTATAGACGATTTCATTCATATGATAGAGGTACTTTTAGAAAAAGGTTATGCATATCAGGCAGGAGGAAACGTATATTTTGATACCTCCAAACTAAAGGATTACTATGTATTTTCCACTCAGAGCGAAAAAGAGCTGTTGGTAGGAGTTCGTGATGATGTGCAGGAAGATACCAATAAGAAGAATAAAAACGACTTTGTACTGTGGTTTACAAAATCAAAGTTTGAAGATCAGGCATTAAAATGGGATAGTCCATGGGGGGTGGGATATCCGGGCTGGCATATAGAGTGTTCCTGCATCAGTATGAAGCACTTAGGCGAATATATGGATATTCATTGTGGTGGTGTAGATAATATTTTCCCACATCATACCAATGAAATCGCACAGTCAGAAAGCTATACCGGACATAAGTGGTGCAATTATTGGTTCCATGTACAGTATTTAAATGATAAGTCTGGAAAAATGAGTAAGTCCAAGGGTGACTTTTTAACCGTATCATTATTAGAAGAAAAGGGATATGATCCAATCGTATATCGTATGTTCTGCTTGCAGTCACACTATCGAAAACCATTGGAATTTTCCTACGAAGCATTGGATAATATCAAGTCAGCTTATGTAAAATTAGTGAAACGTATTCAGGAATTAAAAGAAGACGGAGCAGTAGAGCAGGAAAAATTTCAGGAATATAAAGAACGATTTGAAAATGAGCTTTGCAACGATTTGAACACTTCTATGGCAATTACCGTTGTTTATGACTTGTTAAAGGCAGATATGAATGATGCTACGAAACGTGCGTTAATTCAGGACTTTGACCAGGTGCTTTCCTTGAATTTACTTACAGCAGTCGTAGAAGATACAAGTGCTGGCGTAGATGAAGAGATGGAAGCGTATATTCTTCAAATGATAGAAGAAAGAAAGGCTGCCAAAAAGGAAAAGAACTTTGCACGGGCAGATGAAATTCGTGATACACTGTTAGAAAAAGGCATTATATTGGAAGATACCAGAGAAGGGGTAAAATGGAAAAAGGCTTAAATGAATATATATTAAGAAAATTTGGCATGGAGCATGTAGATATCCGAAGTTATTCTCCGTTAGCATTAGCGTATATTGGAGATGGAATCTATGACTTAGTGATTCGTTCCATGATTGTTGGAAAAGGAAATACCCATGCCAACCAATTACATCGCCAGACCAGTCAGTTAGTAAAGGCGCAGACACAGTCTGATATGATAGAGATATTAAAACCACAACTAACAGAAAAAGAAATGGCGGTATATAAGCGCGGAAGAAATGCAAAATCACCTACAATGGCAAAAAATGCCTCTATGTCCGATTATCGAAGGGCAACGGGATTTGAAGCATTAATGGGCTACCTTTATCTGGAAAATCAGATGGAGCGTATGATGGAACTAATAAAAATAGGACTAATAGGAATTGGAAAGGAACCATAGTGAGATACGAAGAATTAACCATAGAAGGAAGAAATGCAGTTATGGAGGCGTTTCGTTCCGGAAAAACCATAGATAAGATATTTGTACTGGATGGCTGTCAGGATGGACCGATTCGCTCAATTACCAGAGAAGCGAGAAAGCATGACACCATTATTAATTATGTAAGCAAGGAAAGATTAGACCAGCTTTCCGAAACAAAAAAACATCAGGGTGTAATTGCTTTTGCAGCAGCCTATGAATATGCAGAAGTAGAAGATATTTTAAAGCTGGCAGAAGAAAAGGGTGAGCCACCGTTTATTATTTTGTTGGATAATATCGAAGATCCACACAATTTAGGTGCGATTATCCGTACAGCAAATCTGGCAGGAGCACATGGAGCCATTATCCCAAAACGCCGGGCAGTAGGATTAACTGCAACCGTTGCCAAAACTTCAGCGGGAGCAATTAACTATACTCCGGTTGCCAAAGTAACAAATCTTTCCAATACCATTAAAGAATTGAAAGATAAGGGATTATGGTTTGTTTGCGCAGATATGGGCGGAACCAATATGTACCAATTAGATTTAAAAGGTCCGATAGGATTAGTAATCGGAAGTGAAGGGGAAGGCGTCAGCAAATTGGTAAGGGAAAATTGCGACTTTATTGCATCCATTCCCATGAAGGGAGATATTGATTCCTTAAATGCATCTGTTGCAGCAGGTGTACTGGCATATGAAATCGTAAGACAGAGAATGCAGTAAAAGAGGAGCATAAGGGAGAAGAATGCAAAAGTTTGACGAGTATAAAAATGATTCAGATGAAGAACTGATAGAGCAGTTGCGAAATGGGAAGAAGGACATCATAGATTATATTATGGACAAGTATAAGTATCTGGTTCGAAAGCGGGCAAATGCCATGTTTTTGATTGGTGGAGATACAGATGACTTGATTCAAGAGGGAATGATTGGACTTTTTAAGGCAGTCAGAGACTATAATAGAGAAAAAGATGCATCATTTTCCCATTTTGCGGATATTTGTATTGCAAGACAGATTTATAGTGCAGTAGAAGCTTCTCAACGAAAAAAACATCAGCCTTTGAATAGTTATATTTCTTTGAACAGCGAAGCGGGTACCGAAGGAAATGATTCCTTTTTGGATTTGCTGGAATCCTTTGAAAATGGAAATCCGGAGCAGTTGTTGATTGATAGAGAAAATGTAATGGCGATTCAAGAAAAAGCCAAGAAAGCATTAAGCAAGATGGAATGGGAAGTATTAGAATATCACTTGCAAGGGTTGAATTATCGGCAGATTGCAGAATGTATGGAACGAGAGCCTAAGGCAATCGATAATGCACTTCAGCGAATCCGTAGTAAACTATCATTGGATTGTAAAGAATAAAGAAAAAGTAAAAAATATCTTGACAATAGCCACAACATATAGTATATTAGTCAAGTCGGTTGCAGATGTAATCGTGATGCTGGCGTGGCACAGTCGGTAGCGCACCTCATTGGTAGTGAGGAGGTCACGGGTTCGATTCCCGTCGCTAGCTCTTATAAGCACTAAGATTTCGAAAGAGATTTTAGTGTTTTTTTGTGCATAAAAATACTAGTATTTCCAGAGCGTTTCTGCTACAATAAATCATATGGACAATCGGGATTCTCTACAATGGAGTCCTTTTAGAAAATAGAAGTGAAGGAGTGTTAAAAATGGCAGAATCT
Source organism: Clostridiales bacterium (assembly GCA_012519695.1). Taxonomy (GTDB): domain Bacteria; phylum Bacillota; class Clostridia; order Lachnospirales; family Lachnospiraceae; genus Petralouisia. Next base: position 27,458 of record JAAYPT010000012.1, read on the forward strand.
ATGGAAGACTACAAGGAAGAATTAGAGGCATCTTTTCGTAAAATCCAAGAGGGAGATATCATTACCGGAACTGTTATCGATGTAAAAGAAGATGAAGTAACACTGGATTTGAAATATTATGCACAGGGCGTGATTAAGAAAGAAGATTTAAGCAATGATCCAAACTTTCAGGTAATGGAAGAAATACATGTGGGTGATGAATTAGAGGCAACTGTAGTAAGTAACGATGATGGACAGGGAAACATCCGACTTTCCAGAAAAGAAGCCAATGAGGTGTTAGCTTGGGAAAAATTGAACGAATATAAGGAAGAAGAGACAATTCTTTCTGTAAAGATTGCAGGAATTGTACCAAGTGGTGTAGTAGCATATGTAGAAGGAATTCGCGGATTTATTCCGGCATCCCAATTAGCACTTTCTTATGTAGAAGCAACCGAAGAATGGTTGGGAAAAACCGTGGATGTTCGTGTAATTGATGTGGATGAGGCAAAGAAAAAACTGGTACTTTCCGCCAAGGTCATCTTAAAAGAAAAGGAACAGGAAGAACATAATCATAAGATTGCTATGTTGGTTCCGGGAAGTATCTTAGAAGGAACGGTAGAAAATCTTATGCCTTATGGAGCATTTATAGATTTAGGAGATGGCATCAGCGGATTGGTGCACATTTCACAGATTTCTCAAAAGAGAATCGGAAAGCCATCAGAAGTCTTAAAAGAAGGACAGAAGGTAAAAGTTAAAGTATTAAACACCAATGATAATAAAGTAAGTCTTAGTATGAAAGCATTAGAGGAAGAAATGATAGATACACAGCAGACAGGGTCTGTAGAAGAATATGTTTCAAATGAGAGTGCATCTACAAGTCTGGGAGATTTATTGTCCAAACTGAAACTGTAGAAAGTACAAGCGGAAGGAGTAGGAGTAATGAGAGTAAATGCAATTCAAGGAACGGATACCAATACAGCGGTAGAACAGAATCGCGCTGTAAATAGTACAGAAAACTTTTCATCTTATTTGCAAACAACAGCATCTTTAGAAGAAATTTTTACAGAAGCATCAGAACGATACAATGTGCCAAAGGATTTAATTAAGGCGATTGCAAAGACAGAGTCTGATTTTAATCCAAATGCAACCTCAGGTTCAGGTGCTCAGGGACTGATGCAGTTGATGCCGGCAACAGCCAGAGAATTGGGCGTAGAGGACGCATATGACCCGTATCAGAACGTCATGGGCGGAACAAAGTATATCAGTCAGTTGTTGAACAAATATAATGGCGATGTAAAGCTTGCACTAGCAGCCTATAATGCCGGAAGTGGAAATGTAGCAAAATACGGTGGAATCCCACCATTTAAAGAAACACAAAATTATGTGGTAAAAGTTACAAATTATATGAATGGTGGCGTTCAGGTACCGGAGGCTTATTATTCTGCTTCAGGAGCGAACGGAACAACCGGTGCCAACAACAGTACCGGAACAGTAGCAGCGGCTTCCGTAGAAGAAGCAGAGGATAATTATTTCAAAGATACACTAAATCAGTTATTTTCCTATGATGATTATCTCAGATTTATAGATTTGTATACAAAAGTACAGCAGGAACAAAAGGAAAAAGAGAAGGAAGAGGAAGAAAAACAACCGGGAATTTCAGATTCTTATTATTCTTATCAGGAAATTAAATACAATCCGGCAGTGCTTGGAATTATAAACAGTAACAATTAAGCAGGAGACAGAAATGGAAACAATTAAAATTAAATATTTTACCGAAGAAATTGACAAACTCACCTATATTGACGGAAAGTCTGACTGGATTGATTTAAGAGCCAGTGAGACCGTAGAGTTAAAGGCAGGAGAATTCAAGTTAATTCCATTAGGAGTAGCAATGGAGTTGCCAAAAGGTTATGAGGCACATGTAGTACCGAGAAGTTCTACTTTTAAAAATTATGGGGTTTTACAGGTGAACAGTTGCGGTATTATAGATGGAAGCTATTGCGGCGATGATGACATGTGGAGAATGCCGGTATATGCAACAAGAGATACTGTTATTCAGAAAAATGACAGAATCTGTCAGTTCCGCATTGTGGAAAATCAGCCGAAAATAGAATTTCAGCAGGTAGCTTCTCTGGAAAATGCAAATCGAGGAGGGTTTGGAAGTACCGGTAAAAATTAATAGCTGACGTAAGGCGGGAGGGATTACTATGGAGAAACGTATGGTAAAGTTTTACGCAAAGGACAGTAATAAGGTAGCAATTCATGCGGTGCCGGGGCATTTTTCAACAGGACATTCGCATATTAATTACTACATTAATATTACAAGTCTGAAAAGTCGTGTGAGTGAAGCACGAGAGTTAGCAAAGCTATTGGCAGCAAAGTTTACAAGCAATATTACCATTGATACGATTGTTTGTATGGATGGAATGGAAGTAGTTGGAGCTTTTTTAGCGGAAGAGCTGGAAAAACGTGACGTTATGACCATTACCAATTTACACGAAACGGTATATGTAGTTCCACCGGAGTTTAATGCAAGTAATCAAATGATTTTTCGAGATAACTCCATCCCTGCAATTCAGGGAAAACATGTGTTGTTACTATTAGCAACTACAACGACAGGTGTCACTATTCGACAGAGCTTAGAATGTATTCGTTATTATGGTGGAACTGTAGTTGGTGTGGTTTCGGCATTTAGTACGGTAAAAGAAGTAGAAGGATTTACTGTAGAGTGTGCTTTCAACGAGGAAGATGTTCCGGGATATGCGGCATATCCGGTAGAGGAATGCCCATTTTGTAAAAAGGGACATCGTGTAGAAGCTATGGTAAATGGATTCGGATATTCCAAATTATAAAGACGGGTTCGTCAAACTGTACAGAAAAGAGAACAAAATTCGTTAAAGTGACGAAGAAGTAAAAAAGCCACATGCTTTCTTGGCGGAAATGACAAGAAAGCATGTGGTTTTTTGTGGATATAACAGATGCAATTTTCCATAGGATTTGGTACCATTAGTTCAGAAAATAAATTCTGCGGGGCAGAATAAAACACAGGAGGTAATTCAAAAATGGCAAGTTTATCATTAAAGAACATTTGTAAAGTATATCCAAACGGATTTGAAGCAGTAAAAGACTTCAACCTTGAAGTTGCAGACAAGGAATTCATCATCTTCGTAGGACCATCAGGATGTGGTAAATCTACTACACTTCGTATGATCGCTGGTTTGGAAGAAATTTCTTCCGGAGAGCTTTCTATCGATGGAAAGATTGTAAATGACGTAGAACCTAAGGACAGAGATATCGCAATGGTATTCCAGAACTATGCTTTGTATCCACATATGACTGTATTTGATAATATGGCATTCGGATTAAAGTTAAGAAAAGTTCCAAAGGCTGAAATCAAACAGAAAGTAGAAGAAGCAGCAAGAATCCTTGACCTTGAAAAATTATTAGATCGTAAACCAAAGGCTTTATCCGGTGGACAGAGACAGCGTGTTGCTATGGGGCGTGCAATTGTTCGTGAGCCTAAGGTATTCTTAATGGACGAACCTTTATCTAACTTGGATGCTAAGTTAAGAGTTCAGATGCGTTCTGAAATCGCTGCATTACACCAGAGATTAGGTGCTACAATCATCTATGTAACACATGACCAGACAGAAGCTATGACATTAGGAACCAGAATCGTTGTATTAAAAGATGGTATCATCCAGCAGGTAGATTCTCCACAAAAATTATACAATGAGCCAGATAACTTATTCGTAGCTGGATTCATCGGATCTCCTCAGATGAACTTCATCGATGCAAAATGTGCTGTAGAAGGAGATAAAGCTACATTATCCTTCGGTGAAACTACTATTACATTACCACCAGCAAAATCTAAGAAACTTGCAGATGGCGGATATAATGGAAAGACTGTTGTACTTGGTATTCGTCCAGAAGATGTAGACGATTCCCAGATTGCAATCGAAACACATAAAGAAAGCTCATTCTCAACAACAGTAACAGGATACGAATTACTTGGTTCTGAAGTATTATTATACTTCAACGTAGAAGGAACAAGCATGACTGCAAAGGTTGATTCTAGAACACCTGCACGTCTTGGAGATAACATCCGTTTAGCTATTGATGTAGAGAAGATTCATGTATTCGATAAGGAAACAGAATTGACAATTACTCACTAATTCGGTAATATAATTTCATACACTATGTATGATTTGGGAGTAACACATGAGTGTGTTACTCCTTTTTTTCGTGAGTAGCGAGGAAATGTTATTTATAATTTGTGAAAGATAGTTTGTGAAAGTTTGAAGGCGATTTGTAGTATAATATGTCCAAAGCCCATCGCTAAATGCGATGGGAGTAATTGCGTAGAAATTGCACTCGGAAAACGAGTTTTCCAGATGCAATTTTAACGCAATCTGTCCTTGCTGCTGTGCAGCATGACCTTTGGACATATTATAGTTATACAATCTCTTCCAAACATACAAAGTAAGAAAGGAATACGAATGTTATGTTATCAAATCATAAATTGCAGGTTACTTTAGAGGAAATTAAGGAAATTTCCAGAATAGATCTTGCTCTTTATAGTGATAAAGGAAAGCTTTTAGCTTCTACTTATGAAGAAGAAGGGGATATGGAAGATGCCATTCGCTTTTTTGCAGATTCCATGGCTGAAAGTCAGATGTTATCTGGATGTCATTTTTTTAAAGTACTAATAGAAAATGAGTTAGAATATATTCTTTTGGCAAAAGCGACCAGTGAAGAGGCCTATATGATAGGAAGACTTGCAGTATGTCAAATAAGAAATATGGTAAGCGCATATCGTGAACAGTTTGACCGCAACAGCTTTATGCAGAATGTGGTATTGGGAAATATGCTGGTTGTGGATATGTATAACAAAGCGAAAAAGTTACATATAGAACCTGCACAACGTGTCGTTTTTATTATAGAGGTATCAGGGAAAAAAGATGGTATTGTAATGGAAACGGTAAAAAATCTGTTTGTTTCCACTACGAGAGACTTTGTAACAGAGGTAGACGAGAAATCGGTAATATTGGTAAAAGATGTTAGAGATATGCCGGAGGATGAAGAACTGGTAGAATTAGCTAAAATGTTAGTTGACAACCTTCATACAGAAGCAATGGTAAAGGTTCGAGTGGGGTTTGGTAATAGAGTAGATTTACTTCAGGATATTACCCGTTCCTATCAGGAAGCAAGAATGGCATTAGAGGTAGGAAGTATTTTCTATGCGGAAAGCGATACCGTGTCTTACAGTAAATTGGGAATCGGGCGTTTGATTTATCAGTTGCCTACAAGTCTGTGTGAGATGTTTTTGAAGGAAGTATTTGGGGAAAAAGTGCCGGATGGATTTGACGAAGAAACAACGGTAACTATTCAGAAGTTTTTTGAGAATAATCTGAACATATCAGAGACTGCACGACAGTTGTATGTTCATAGAAATACCTTGGTATATCGTTTGGAGCGAATTGAAAAAATGCTGGGACTGGATATTCGTACCTTTGAGGATGCAATGTTATTTAAAATTGCATTAATGGTAATTTCCAATATGAATTATCAAAAGAGTCTGATAGAAATAAAAGAAGAAGAATAAGTGGGGAATAAAATAGACAGAGGTGAGAAAATATGAAAATTTCGACAAAAGGTAGATATGCATTACGCCTTATGCTGGACCTGGCATTGGAAAATAATCAGGTTGTCAAGTTAAAAGATGTGGCAGAGCGTCAGGAGATTTCTGTAAAATATTTGGAGCAGATTATTTCTGTGTTACAAAAATGCGGATATGTAACAAGTATGCGAGGACCGGGTGGCGGATATAAGTTAAGTAAAAAACCGGAAGATTATACGGTTGGGATGATTTTAAGACAGATAGAAGGCAGCCTTGCACCGGTAGCCTGTTTGGAGGAAGAAGTGAATTCCTGTGAAAGAAGTAGTAGCTGTGTAACCTTACGATTATGGCAGATGTTATATGATGCGATTAACGGAGTTGTAGATAAGGTAACACTGGCGGACTTAGTTGCATGGCAAAGAGAAATAGATGATAACATGGACTATGTTATCTAACTATAAAGATAAAATGGGAGGCGGGGAAGATGCAGGGGTCTGCATTTTATAATGTTATTATAAATATTAGCTTATTAGTTACATTAGCAACATTATTGGTAAGTACACCGTTTTTTCAAAAAATTTTATTACATCCCGGAACGTTAAGGATTCGGGAGCAAGTTGCCCTGGGAGCTGTTTTCGGGGTTTTTTGCGTTATGTCAAATCTTGTGGGAATACAAGTAGAAGGTGCGCTTTTAAATGCGAGAGTTATTGGTGCATTGGCGGCAGGTTTACTAGGAGGACCCATATCCGGAATTTTAGCGGCAGTGATTGGTGTCTGTCATCGATATTTTATCGATCCGCATGGTTTGACCACCTTTGCCTGTTGTCTTTCCACGATGATACAAGGTGTTGGCGGTGCTGTTATATGGAAGATATATTATCAGAAAAATCGACGTTATAGTGGGGCATTTTTATTTACGGTTACAGCAGTTTTTGAAACGGTTCATATGATATTGACACTATTTTTGTCGGGACCTGTAGGACAAATGGTAGATATAGTCAGAATAATAGCAGTTCCAATGATATCCTTAAATGCAGCAGGAATGGTAATATTGTTTCGAGTTATCACAAGTGTATACAAAATGCAAGACAGAAATATTGCACAAAAGTTGTTTCTTACTTTTCGTATCGCAGATCGTGCCCTTCCATACTTAAGAAAAATTGAAAAAGAACCGGAAAATTTCCAAAAGATTGTGGATATTCTCATGGAAGAAAATGGAGATTGTATCGGTGCGGCTGTATTGAATTTAAATCAATATTACGGCAAAAGCAGTATGTTTCGTCGAATTACATGGAACGAAGAACATCCCCCGGTAATTGTGAAAAGTGTCTTAGAACAAGACAGGGTGCTAAGTTGGGAGTATGCAGGGTACAAAGATCCCTTTGAACCATTGTTTCGCCGAAATGTAGTATTAGGAGCACCGTTAAAAATAAATGAAAAACCAATTGCGTGTCTGGTGATGGTAGTGCGAAAAAGAGACTTTTCTTCAGAAGCAGATAGTAGTTTCGTAGAAGGATTGGCAACACTTTGTTCTACACAAATGGGACTGGCACAGTTAGAAGAACAGAAAAAACTTCTTAGAAAAGCAGAATTGCAGGCATTGCAATCGCAGATTAATCCTCATTTTTTATTTAATGCGTTGAATACAATTTCTTGTTTTTGTAGAGAAAAACCAGAAAGAGCCAGAGAGTTGTTGCTGGCACTCAGTACTTATTTTCGCAATTCCTTGAAAAATACAGATTATATGGTAACCCTTCGAGAAGAGATTCAGCATGTTGGAGCTTACTTAGAACTGGAAAAGGCGCGATTTGAAGAACGTCTTCAAGTAGAATATAATATTGCAAAAGAAGCAGAAGGAGTTCTGGTGCCAAACTTGATTTTACAGCCATTAGTAGAAAATGCAGTAAAACACGGTGCAATGAAACAACCACAAGGAATTGTTAGAATTGAAGCAGAATATAAGAAAGATAGAGTCATAGTTCGCGTACGAGACAATGGAAATGGAATTCCAAAGGAAGTAAGTGAAGGACTAAAGAGTCATCAGAAGGTATCAGAAGGAATCGGACTATGGAATGTAAATGAAAGATTACATAGTATATATCCGGAAAGTGAAGGAGTGCAGATAGATACCGGAGCGTGGGGGAGTGAAGTAAGTATGGAAATACCAGTTGCATAAGAAGGGATGGAGATACGAATGAAGATTGTAATTGTAGATGATGAACGACCGGCTAGAAGTGAATTAAAATATTTATTAGAACAGTGCAGACCGGAATGGAAACTTATAGAGGCATCTAATTGTGAAGAAATGATGCAAGTGATGGAAAAGGAACATCCAGATGGAGGATTTGTGGATATTCAACTTGGAGACATGAATGGTACCACATTGGCATCTATGTTACTTAATAAAAATCCGGAATTTGCATTGGTATTTGCAACCGCATATCAGGAGTATGCAGTAAAGGCATTTGAATTGGGTGCACTGGATTATTTGTTAAAACCATATTCGGTAGAACAGGTAGAACGGGCAGCAAAACGAATAGAAGAGCGAGTAGCAGGAAGAAGAGAAAAGCATGAAGAAGAACTTTCCAAACTTACCATTGTAGGCTCTACCGGAGTAGAATTGATAGATATTTCTGATATTATCTATATTAGTACCGAAGATCGTGGATGTAATATTCATTTACAGGATAAAAGTTTTTTTCAAAATCAGTCATTGAATTATTATGAAGAGCGTTTGGAGCGTTATCATTTCTTTCGGATTTACAAAAGTTTTTTAATTAATTTAGACTATATTGAAAAGTTTGTACCGTCCTACAACAATGGATATGGGGTCTGTCTAAAGTATATAGAAAAGGAAATTTTCCCAATCGGAAGAGCACAGTGTAAAGAGTTGCGAAAAATGTTTGAATTTTAGCAGTTAATACAGAAAAATTAGCAGTTCATGCAAAAGTGATTGCAATAATACAAAAAAGGATTATTATAAAAGTATAAAAAATATCTAAAAGTCATAAATAAATTGTGAAAAATATATAAAGACTTTTAGACGGAGGAGGTATTTTTATGGTATCATTTTTTGTATCACTGGCAATTTTAATTGTAGGCTACATTGTGTACGGCGCCATTGTGGAAAAAGTATTTAAACCTGATGACCGTCCGACTCCTTGTATGGAACATCCGGATGGAGTGGATTATGTGCCAATGTCATCCGGAAGAGCTTTCCTGATTCAGCTATTGAACATTGCGGGATTGGGACCGATTTTCGGAGCATTATCAGGAGCAATCTGGGGACCAAGCGTATATCTTTGGATTGTATTTGGTACGATTTTTGCAGGTGGTGTTCATGATTTCTTAAGTGGTATGTTATCCATAAGAAATGATGGAGCAAGTATTTCAGAAATCGTTGGAAAATATTTAGGACCGGTTATGAAAAATATCATGCGTGTATTTTCCGTAGTATTGCTGGTTATGGTCGGCGTTGTATTTATGGTAGGACCTGCAGGACTATTGGCAAAATTAACACCAAATGTATTAGATGTTAAATTCTGGACAATTGTTGTATTGATTTACTATTTCTTAGCAACATTACTTCCAATTGACAAGATTATCGGAAAGTTGTATCCAATCTTCGGTGCATGTTTGATTATCATGGCAGTTGGTATTGGTGGAGCAACTGTTTTAAGAAGCGGAAGTCATCCAATGATGGAAATGACCTTAAAGAACTTACATCCAGATGGAAAACCAATTTGGCCATTAATGTTTATCACAGTAGCATGTGGTGCAATTTCCGGTTTCCATGCAACACAGTCACCAATGGTTGCAAGATGTTTGAAAACAGAGAAAGATGGTAGAAAGATTTTCTATGGAGCTATGGTTGCAGAAGGTATTATCGCTTTGATTTGGGCATCTGCCGGTATTGCATTCTATAATGGAACAGGTGGATTGCTTGCAATGAACGGTGGTAATTCAGAAACAGTATATGATATGTCAATCGGTTTATTAGGAACAGTTGGTGGTGTACTTGCAATGATTGGTGTTATTGCATGTCCTATTACTTCTGGTGATACAGCATTCCGTAGTGCACGTTTAACTATTGCAGACTGGTTTAAGATTGATCAGAAGGATATGAAGAAGAGATTAGCATTATCCATTCCATTACTGGTTGTTGGATATTTGATTTCCTTAATTGATTATCAGGTAGTATGGAGATATTTCTCATGGTCAAACCAGACATTGGCTATGATGGCTCTTTGGGCAGGCGCAGTATATCTGGCAGGACATGTTAGTGCACCGGCAAGCCTTATGGCAGCACTTCCGGCAACCTTTATGTCAGCAGTCAGCATGACTTATATCTTATATGCCGATGAAGGATTTAAGCTTAGTACCAAGATTGCATATCCGGTAGGAATTGTTTTTGCAGTTCTTTGTGCAGCACTCTTTGTTTGGAGAAGCTTTGTACCGGCAATGCAGGGAAAACGAGCCAAAGATTAAAAAGGGAAGACCAGACAATAAAACAGAGTAAATAAAGAAAGGTTACTGTAGATATAACAGAGGTTGTGTTGTATCTATGGTAGCCTTTTCTTTTATTAATTGCCGTGATGAATATTTTTCTATGCTTCATAAATTTTTTTGGATTTAAGTTTTGCGCAGAAAAGCCGATAAATTATATAAGGAATTTGAGGCGAAAACCAAGGCAAAAGGGAAGGATAAAGTTATGAAGATTAATAATACAGCAGGAAATGATAGTATAGTTAAGAATGGTTATATACAGAATCGCATGGATGGTGGTGCAAAGAGTGGCGAGGCTGTTAAAGTGGAAAATGGCACCATTAATGCTTCCGGGCTCGGAATCTTTCAGGATGATATTGCTAATAAAAAACAAAAGGCAATGCAAAATGCCATGCAGTTTGTAAAGGAGCAGTTTAAAGCAGATAGCAAAGTAGATGATACATTGGATGCATGTCGTGCACGGTCAAAAGAGAGCCGGGAAAGTTTAAAAGAAGCGCAGAAGGAATTAAATGCATTAGAAGAGGAAAAAAATAAAATAAAAGAAGAATACGGCGAGGATAGCGAGGACTACAAAATCGCCGCCGAAGAATATGATAAGATGGCAGAGCCGTGGTTGACTCAAAAAGCGGCTGCACAGAAGGATATTGCAATGCAGTCGGGGATGCTTCGTGGAATGAAGTTAGAGATGTTAAAAAATCATGCAATTATTGATGCTGAGAATGCAAAGAACTTAACCTTGGAGGTAGCAGGAAAAGAAGTTATGGGTATGCTTTTTGATGAAGCAAAAGAAAAAATCGACAAGGATATTAAAGATGCAGTGGACAAGGGAAAAGACCAGAAGGAAGAAGCAGAAAAGACGAAAGAGGAGTTAGAAAAAGTTCAGGAAGAACAAAAAAAGAAGGCACAGGATGCGGAGGAAGAGTCTAAAGAAAGCCATGTCAATAGCAAAAAAAATTCTGCTTCTGCAGTAGATGCAATACAAGATATTAATGAAAAATACAAAAAAGTAGTTGAAAATACAGAAAAAATTGCAGCAGAGCAAAAGGTATTGGTGGATGAATTAAAAGGGGGCTCCGTAGATGTTACATTATAAATAGACAGTAGGCTTTTAAAGTTTATTGTGCATAAAAATAGTAAGAATAGGAAGAAAAATTGAGATATAATATTAAAATTTCTAAAAAAACAGAAAATAATCAAAAAAACGCACAAAAACATTGAAAAATATTAATAAAAATAGTATAATATTAACAAGATGGATAAAAGAAAAGACGGAGAAATGGGAGGACACAATTATGTTTGGAAATTTGAAGGTACGGACAAAATTAATTTTATTGGTAATATTGGCGGTAGTATCCATGAGTGTAATGGAGGTTGTAAATCTTTTACGAATGCAGATTTCATATAATAAATCTGTTGCAACTACCAAGGAGGTACTTTATAGTGATTATGATGAACAGATTAAAGAAGAAGTAGGTAGTGTTATATCATTATTAGATGCGATTTATGCAAAACAACAGGAAGGAGAATATACAGAAGAGGAAGCTAAGAAGTTGGCAGCAGATATGGTGCGAAATCTTCGTTATGGTGAGAGTGGATATTTTTGGATTGATACCTATGAGGGTGACAATGTAGTTTTATTGGGAAGTGATACAGAAGGAACAAACCGTATGGATACAGAAGATGTAAATGGCTATAAGATGGTACAAGATATTATCAAGAATGGTCAGAAAAAGGATGGAGGATTTACAGAGTATTATTTTCCAAAAGAAGGAGGAACAGAGGCATTTCCAAAACGTGCTTATAGTAAATCATTTGAACCATACAAATGGGTAATAGGAACTGGTAATTATGTAGATGAGCTAGAACAATTAGCAGTAGAAAATAATGCTTCACAAAAGGCTATGTTCCAAAGAACAAAAGTTACAGTGATAATATCACTTGTTGCAATAATGGTTATATTAGTTGCAGTTGCTTTGGTGATTGTAAGAGATATTACATCATCTTTGAAACTGTCTATGAAATATATGAATTATATGGCAGCAGGTAATTATACACAGGAATTTCCTAAAAAGTATCGAGAGCGTAAGGATGACTTTGGCGAACTTGCAAAGTGTATTGATGATATGAAAAAGGCTACGGTATTATTAATTAGTAGGGTACGTGATGAATCCGAAGCAATTAATGAAGTAGTAGGCACAGTAAATGAGCGTTTTATGGAATTAAATGGAGATATTGAGGATGTATCTGCTACAACCGAAGAATTGTCAGCAAGCATGGAGGAAACAGCAGCTACAACCACTGTAGTAAATGAATCTTCACAGGAAATGCATGCTGCTGTACAAAATATTGCACAACGTTCTCAAGATGGTGCACAGAAGGCTGCAGAAATTAATGACAGAGCTGAGCAAACAAAACAGAAAGTAGAGGATGCAAAGAAAAAAACTTCTACATTGAGAATGGAAATACAGCAAAATTTGGAGGGTGCTTTAGAGCATGTAAAAGTAGTAGAACAGATATATGAATTGGCAGATGCAATTATGGAAATTACTTCTCAAACCAATCTTTTAGCATTAAATGCGTCTATTGAGGCAGCAAGAGCTGGTGAAGCTGGAAAGGGATTTGCCGTAGTGGCTGGGGAAATTGGACATCTTGCAGAACAGTCCAGAGATACAGTAATGAAGATTCAAAATGTTACGCAGGGAGTTACGGAGGCAGTGGAAAATCTGTCTGATAACGCAAAAAAACTATTAGACTTTGTAGTTACGGATGTGGCAGGAGATTACGAAGACTTCCAAAATATCGGAGAACAATACAGTCAGGATGCAAATTATATTGATCAATTGGTAAGTGATTTTAGTGCAACGGCACAGGAATTATTTGCTAATATGGAAGGTATTCGAACTTCAATGGAGGATATCTCTAAGGCAGCAGATGAAGGTGCAGTAGGTACCACGGAAATTGCACAGAAATCGGCTGATATCGTGGAAGAATCTGAAAAAGTATTGCAACAGGTAACTAGAACAAGACAGAGTGCAGAGACGCTAAAAGGAGAAATAGAAAAATTTAATATTTAGTGATTCGTGTATAGGGCACAGGAATAGTAGTATGTAGGTTCTTGTGCCCTTTTTGTACATTTTTGTCAGCATAATTCTAACAGATAGAATATAAGCGCAAAAAAGAAAAGGAATTGTTATTATGAGAAAGAAAAAAATATGGATAATTATTTGGAGTATCTGCCTGGCGTTATTGTTAGGGTGTGATGGAATAAACAATTTGCAATTTAGCTCAGGAAAAACTTCAACGAAAGTTACAGAAGGAAATTTAGAAGTACACTTTATTGATGTAGGTCAGGGGGATGCAACACTGATTAAACAGGGAGAACATGCTATGCTGATTGATGCAGGAGATAATAGTAAAGGTACTGCGGTGCAAGCATATCTGCAAAGTCAAAACATTAAGTCGTTGGATTATGTCATTGGAACACATCCGGATTCAGATCATATCGGCGGATTAGACGTAGTGTTATATAAGTTTGAGTGGGATACGGTAATGATGCCGGATTTAGAGAAAGATACCAGAACTTATGAGGATGTAAAAAGGGTAATTCAGGATAAAAATCAAAAGATTACAGTGCCAAAGGCCGGAGATACCTATACATTAGGGGAGGCGGAATTTACCATTGTGTGTCCTCAGAAATCAGATTATGGTGACAATAGTAACAACTATTCTATAGGATTGCGATTGACATATGGAGAAAATCATTTCCTGTTTACGGGAGATGCGGAAGAAGAATCAGAACAGGATATGTTAGCAAGTGGAATGGATTTGTCCGCAGATGTATTTAAGGCGGCACATCATGGAAGTGATACAGCCAATACAGAGGAATTTTTAAAGAGCGTAAATCCAGAATCTGTGGTGATTAGTTGTGGAGCAGGAAACAGTTATGGACATCCACGGGCGGCAGTTATGAATGAGCTGCGGCAAATGGGAATAGATGTCTATCGAACAGATGAGCAAGGAACCATTGTAGCATATTCCGATGGAAAAAACATAGCATGGAATTGTAGTCCAAGTGATAGTTGGAAAGCAGGAGAACCAAACGGCAGTAGTGGAAGTAAAGATACACAGGTAAAACAGGAATCCACGAAAGCAAAAGAGCCTACGGAAACAAAAGAGTCAGAAGAAACGCAGGAACAAGAAGAAATTCAAACTGTAGAATCAAGTGGTACCTATGTAATAAATGCCAATACTAAGAAATTTCACAAACCCTCTTGTAGCAGCGTAAAACAGATGTCAGAGGATAATCGACAATATACGGAAGAAAGTAGGGAAAAGCTAATAGAAGAGGGATATGAACCTTGTAAGAGGTGTCAGCCATAGGTTATAAAATTCATAGAATGCAATAAATAGGAAATTGCTTCCTATTACATAAAAAAAGAATGTACATCAGTATGTGATACTCATGTGCATTCTTTTTTGTTTTAAATATTAGTTTAATGGTGTATCTTCAACTTCACCGGAAATATTTTCTTCGGAAGTTTCATCAGCAGCTTCTGCATCATTTAAAATCTTAGAATCCTCAATAGTAGTTCCGGTAGTAGTATCTTCAATCACTTCCGGTTTATCAAAGCTTACCTCGTTAGAACTTCTAAATACGGTTTCAGAGGAACCCATCTGATTTACCATAATACTGTTTGTTCCTTCGTCTAAAGAATTCAAAGAAATTTTTAGATGTGTTCCATCAATATAAGTTGTAGAAACTTTTTCACCGTTTACAAATACCTTACTCCAACGAGTGAAGTTTTGTCCGGTCAGATATAAGATATTGCCGTCAACCGATAAATTATCAATTACAACATCCTGTACACCCATTACTAAGTTAGAAGCAGGGTAGAGGTCTTTCTGACCGTATGCATATCGATTACCATAAAGAATGTCATATTGTAATAACTCCATATCATCGGTGTAATTATCGATATCCTGGAAGTTGTTGTTCTGGTGAAGACGGAACATAGTACCTTCATGGATTCCAAGCTGGTCGGTTACAGCTGCAAGTAACTGAGAAGAAGTAATGTCTCTGTCAATTTTTTCCATGCCAAAGTTATTCCATGTTACATATCTTGTTTTGAAAATGTTTCCGCTCTTCATATCGCTGTCTTCTAATCCCATAGTAGGAAGGTGGTCACCGAAGAAAACAACAACTGTTTTTTCATCTCTTTGAGATAACATAGTAGTTAAATTAGCAATGAACTTATCTACTTCATGAATTTCGTTTACATAATATTCCCATTCATTATTTGCTTCTTCACTATCAGCACCGGTTACAGAAATCTCCGGATTTTCAATTACTTTGTCAGTTGGATATGCACCGTGACCCTGAACAGTAATGGTATAGATGAAATCCTGTTGAGGGGTAGCATCCAAAGCTTTTGCAACTTCATTTACTAAAATATCATCTGTTGGCCAGGTGCCAAGTGGAGTATATTCTGTAATATCCATCATTTCTTTGCTGGTAAAGTTATCAAATCCCATCTGTGAGAAAGCATTTGCACGGCTGTAGAAGTTACCACCGTTATTGTGAACAACTGCGGTACCATAACCAAGGTTTTTAAGGTCATCTGCAATACTTTCACAGGAGTTTGTTTTAAAAATAGTTTTGTAAGGATATTCGCCTAAGCCGAAATATCTCATTCCCATACCGGTTAATACTTCAAATTCTGTATTGGCAGTACCGGCACCAACCACAGGAACAGTAAGATAACCGGAAGAATAATTAGCGGCTAAGTTCTCAAAGTTTGGAACCGGGTTTTTGGAACATTCCAAAAAGTTAACTTCATTTGGATCAACAAAGGATTCCAGTAATACACAAATAATATTTGGTTTCTCAACAGAAGCATCCGTAGCAGGTACCGTAACCTTATCTAAAGCTGCCTGAACTGTTTTATCAGAATAGTTATCAGGGGCTTTCATACCGCGGTCAACAACGCTGGCAGAGAAGCTGTATACAAATCCGTAATCTTTGTAACCCTGTGCAATGTTTTCAAAATAGCTTGCTAAAATGTTATTACTTACAGCAGCCTGTGTTACCATAGGAATAAAGAGTGCAAAAGCACCAACTGCTAAAATACTTGCAACGCGGTGTTGTTTTCCGGTGTATTTTGGACCCTTTTTCCATAAAATACCAATAAAAGCAATAACTGCGGCAACAAGAACGATAACTGCAATAGCTTCTCCCTGGGAGAAATAGTTGCTCTGCATCGTAAATAAATCATTTACAAGTTTTAAATCTGTATAACTAAATGGTGTTACACGTTTTAAAAGTACGCATCCGTTAATGGTTCCGAGGAAGAGCCAAATAACACTAATAAGTGTACGCATCAAAGCTCTTTTGCGGAAGAAGTAAACTAAATGCAATGATGTAAAGACAATCAAAGAGTTGTATAGGAATACAAGACTTCGGTCAAACATAAATGAAAATGCATCCAGGAAAGAATGTCTGGAAATTACTTCAATGAAAAAACAGACCAGACAGGCTAACAAGTAGTGAAACACCAGTGAGTAACGATTTAGTATGTAAAGCAATCGTTCTCTTTGCTCCGGTTTGAGCAGATGCTTTTTCTCTCTGGCTGCACGTTTTTCTTTCCAGGACTTGTAATTCGTGTAAAATTTGTGTAAAGTTTCTTTTATACTATTGTACATATTTTCCTCATCCTCTATTATTATATGTGGTTAAATTGATTTGTAAACTATTTGTGAACAAACTGTAAATACTCTGTTTATCCTAGCAAAGATTAGCGCAAAATAAGGGAAAAGTCAACTAGGAAGGGGCAAAATTTACGTTTATTATAATAAAAATTAAGAAAGTCTTTAAAAATTGGTGAAAATGATAAGTAAAGGGCGTGTAAAAAGATGGAAAAATACAAGATATTGAGCAAAAAAGAGACAGATGACTACATAAGGGAAATAGATAAGAAAGGCAGTATTTTAGGATTAGAGAGTATTCGAGAGCTGATGAAAGAATTAGCAGATGTGCAGGATGCCTTAAAAATTATTCATGTAGCAGGAACTAATGGAAAGGGTTCTGTATGTGCAATGTTAGAATCCGTTCTTATAGGGGCAGGTTATCGGGTAGGAAAATACACTTCTCCGGCAGTATTTACCGAGGCAGAACGTTACCGGGTGAATGGTGAGAATATTACAGAAGAGGAATTTGCTAAGAGTATCAGTCAGGTGAAGGCAGCTTGTGAACGAATGCTGGATAAAGGTTTGAGCCAGCCTACCAGATTTGAAGTAGAGACAGCAGCAGCCTTTTTATATTTTTATCAGAAAAAGTGTGATATTGTTATTTTAGAAACAGGAATGGGCGGGGCAACGGATGCGACTAATATAATAAGGAAGTCTTTGGTGAGTATCTTAACATCTATCAGTCGAGATCATATGGGATTTTTAGGTGATACCATAGAAGAAATTGCAGCGGTGAAGGCTGGAATTATCAAGAAACATGGAAAAGTAGTAGCGATGTGTCCGGAAAGTGGAGTGAGAAAGATAATCGATGCAGCTTGTGAAAAACAAGAGGCGGAGGTAGTGTATACGAATCCAGAGCAGGTAAGGGAAGTTCGGATAACCAATCACAGGCTTTGTTTCTTACACGAAGAGCTGGGAGAAATAAAGCTAAAAATGATGGGAAAGTATCAAGTGCAAAATGCATTGTGTGTCATAGAGGCAGTAAAACAATTGGAAAAACAGGGGTATGCTATCTCAAGAGAACAATTAAAGCAAGGGCTGGAGAAGGCTGAGTGGGAAGGAAGATTTTCTATTCTAAACGAACAGCCGCTTCTGGTAATAGATGGGGCACATAACGAAGATGCAGCAAAAAAATTAAGGGAAACTCTGGAAATGGGTTTTACAAAATACAAAATTATATATATAATAGGGGTACTTGCAGATAAAGAGCATGAAAAAATGTTAAAACAGATGCTTCCGTTAGCAGAAAAGGTGTTTACGGTAACACCACATAATCCAAGAGCGATGAATGGAAAAGAATTGGCGAAGGAAGCATTGAAATATCATAAAGACGTTACCTTTGTTCCAGAAATAAAAGAAGCAGTAGATATGGCAATGAAGGAAGCAAAAGAAGAGCAGAAAATGGTACTTGCCTTTGGCTCTTTATCCTATCTGGGTGAAGTAAAAAAAGCTCTTAAGGAGATAAAAATACATGATTGATAAGAAAAAAATTGAAGCAGGCGTAAAACTTCTTCTGGAAGGCATGGGAGAAGATGTAAATCGAGAGGGACTGATAGAAACACCACAACGGATTGCCAGAATGTATGAAGAAATTTTTGGCGGATTGGGACAGACTCCGGAGAAACATTTGTCAAAAACATTTTCGGTAAATGATAATAATATGGTACTGGAAAAGGATATCGTATTTTATTCTACCTGTGAACATCATTTATTGCCCTTTTACGGAAAGGCACATGTGGCATACATACCGGATGGAAAAGTGGTAGGATTGAGTAAATTAGCAAGGACAGTGGAAGTGTATGCAAAACGCCCACAGCTTCAGGAACAGTTGACAGCCCAAATAGCAGATGCACTGATGGAGTATTTAAAACCGCAAGGAGCAATGGTAGTGATAGAAGCAGAGCATATGTGTATGACTATGCGTGGAATCAAAAAGCCGGGAGCCCAGACAGTGACCTGTGTCACAAGAGGCGTTTTTGCGGAAAATGAAAAACTCCAGAATACGTTTTGGCATATGTTGGAACGATAGATGGGAGAAAACATGAAGCAGGAAAGTGGTATAAAAACGTGTAACCAGATGGAGTACTTAAGAAGATTGATACAGGAAACAGATTATCTGGAACGAATGAAAGAACTAGAAACGCTGGAACAGGATCGAAAGTTTTGCCGTCATGGGTTGCAACATGTGTTAGACGTGGCACGTCTTGCGTGGATAAAAGTATTAGAAGAACAACAGCCGGTGGAAAAGGAGCAATTGTATCTTACGGCATTGTTGCATGATATGGGAAGAATTGCAGAATACCGGCAAGGGATTCCTCATCATGAGGCAGGAATTATTATGGCGAGAAATTATTTACAACAAATCGGTTATCCACAGGAAAAGTGTGAATTGATTTTTGAAGCCATTCAGGAACATCGAAACAAAGAAAAGTTAAATAAAGATTTTATAAGTATTATAAAGCAGGCGGATAATCAGTCCAGAAATTGTTTCTTTTGCGAAGCAGGAAAAGAATGTAAATGGAGTGAAGAACGAAAAAATTACACGATAGTATCATAAGAAAAATGCAAACATTTGGCACATACTGTATATAGCACATATCATACATAGTAAGAGGAGACAGAAGATGAAAATAGGCAATAAAAACTTTGAAACAGACAAGCATACATATATCATGGGAATATTGAATGTAACACCGGATTCTTTTTCCGATGGAGGCAAGTTTAACGAGACGGAGGCTGCATTGGTACATACCCAACGGATGATAGAAGATGGAGCAGACATCATTGATATTGGTGGAGAATCTACCAGACCGGGACATATACAGATTACAGAAGAGGAAGAAATTGAACGTACCGCGCCTATAATAGAAAAAATTAAATCAACATTTGATATACCGGTATCTATTGACACATACAAAGCTAAGGTGGCACAGGCAGCAGTAGAGGCAGGAGCAGATCTTGTAAATGATATCTGGGGACTTAAGTATGATGAGAAAATAGCAGAAGTGATAGCAGCTTCTAATGTGGCATGTTGTTTAATGCATAATCGGGATAACCATGATTATCAGAATTATATGGCAGAGGTAAAACAGGACCTACAGGAAACCATTGCCTTAGCAAAAAAAGCAGGAATTGCAGATGAAAAGATTATGTTAGATCCGGGAGTAGGATTTGGAAAGACCTATGAAAATAATCTGGAGATTATTTATAAGATGGAGGAATTAGAGGAACTGGGCTATCCGTTATTACTTGGAACTTCCAGAAAGTCTGTCATAGGATTGACCTTAGATCTGCCGGTTACAGAACGTGTGGAAGGAACACTGGTCACAACTGTATTAGCCGTTATGAAACACTATTCCTTTGTGCGAGTACATGATGTAAAGGAAAACAAACGTGCCATTCAGATGGCAGAAGCAATCCGGGAGGGCTGGAAATAGTGGAAAAGGAAAGTTTGGATAAGATTCACATTAAGAATCTGGAGGTTTTTGGAAATCATGGAGTTTTTCCGGAAGAGAACAAATTAGGACAAAAGTTTCTGGTGAATGCGGTGCTTTATACCAGTACCAGAGAAGCCGGAAAAACGGATGACTTAACAAAGTCCATTCATTATGGGGAAGTATCCCATTTTATCACAAAATATATGATGGAGCATACATTTCAACTAATTGAATCAGTAGCAGAACAGTTAGCAGAGGCATTGTTGCTTCAATTTGAACATTTAAAGTGGATTGATTTGGAGATACAAAAGCCGTGGGCACCGATTGGACTTCCACTTGAGTCGGTGTCGGTAGAAATCAGTCGTGGCTGGCATGAGGCTTTTATTGCCACAGGTTCCAACCTGGGAGACCGGGGAGAATATATTCGAAAAGGAATCGAGGCATTAGCAGCATGCAAGGAATGTGTGGTGGAAAAAGAATCGCAGTTGATTGTAACAGAACCGTATGGAGTAACGGATCAACCGGAATTCTTAAATGGAATGTTACAGGTAAGAACATTATTAAGTCCCATTGAACTGCTTCATAAGTTAAATGAAATAGAAGCAGCGGCGTATCGAGAAAGAAAGGTACATTGGGGACCACGCACTTTGGACTTGGATATCATTTTTTATGATAATCAGGTTATTGACATACCACAGCTTACCGTTCCCCATGTAGATATGCAGAACCGTCAGTTTGTTTTAGAACCCTTGGCAGAATTGGCACCATGGTATCGACATCCAATTCTAGGAAAAACAGTAAAAGAACTGCTTATTTCGCTTGAAAATGAAAATTAACAGAAAATATTAAAGTATTTTGCAAAAATACCGATAAAATAGATATAAGAAACCAGTAGTACAGATTCCATCCAGGGAAGGAGGAATAGGTATGAGAGAATTCTATTTTGTTGTAAGTCCTGTGGAAAAACATCAGGAGAGAGAAATACGGGTTTTTGGTGTAGAAAAGGGAAGAAGGCAGGAGGCAAGTTATCAGGAAGCGGAAAGACAGGCAGAATACGAAATGCCCATTTATAAAAAACAGCAGGTAACGGACTATCAAACGCCTGTTTCCGAAAGTGTCCAAAGACCACATATTTGTACCAATTTATCTTCGCAAATGGAAATGATGAAGGGATGTAATATTTCCATGGAGGAGCGGCAGGAGCAGATTGCCTTTCAGAAGAAAGCACAGGAAAACAGAAATAAACGACGTCAGATGGCAACGGCTTATGGAAGAGAATAGAGTAGGAATTTAGAAATGGAACAGCAGAAGTTTGCATATGAACAAATAGAAAATGGAATCCGAATTTTACGCTGCTATGGAAATAGCGGATGTGTAAAAATACCGGAACAGATAGAAGGACAGCCCGTTACTGAGCTTGCTGCCTATGCATTTGCAAAAGAAATGGATAGCGAGCCGGAAAATACCAGTGGGCTGTCCTGTATTTGTGGAGAAGATTTACAAGAACTGCATTTACCAAGAACCATAAAACGTCTGGGACGCTATATTTTCTATAATTGTATTCAATTTGAAAAGTTTTTCTTTTACAGTAATATTTCTTATATGGGAGCAGGTGCATTTACCGGATGTGAGAAGTTGTCTTACTTGAATATGCAGGAAGTGCCGGAAGAAAAATCCTGCTTACGAGAAATTCTTTCAGATTTGAAACAGAAGGTTCAGGTAAAAGTATTGTCAGAGGAAAAGTGTAAATATGAACTGGTCTATCCGGAATTTTTTGAAGAAGCAGAGGAAAACACCCCTGCGCGTATTATTAACACGGTTACCCATGGAATGGGAATTCAATATCGCAATGCTTTTCGAGATACCAAGGTTATCTTTCGGGAATATGATAAATTATTTGAAACAGGAAAATATAATGTAGATTTAACAACCGGAGTTGAGGTGGCAGCAGCAAGACTATCCTACCCAATTGAGTTAGAAGAAAATGCAAAGAAAGATTACATCCTGTTTTTGAAGAAATATTTAGAACAGGCAGCAAATATTTTCTTGCAAAGTGAAGAACAGGAAAAATTGCGTTGGTTAGCAGAAACATTTGTTACCACAAAAGAAGAAATGGATATTTTGTTAAAACAGGCGGCGAATCAGGAGCAAGCAGAGAAAGTCAGTATGTTGATGGATATCAAACATCAGAGATTTTCTCAAAAGAAGAAAAAGTTTTCTCTTTAAAAAGGAGTTTCTATGTTTGAAGAACAACTGTTAGAAAAAGTAAATATCTGTCAGGAGATTTTGCAGGACAGTAAAAATGAACTGTATCTGAATATGCGTTTTTTGGATGTGGCACTAAATACCTTTCAGTTGCAGGCAACAATGGAGCGGGAACGAACAGCTACAGATGGTATGAACTATTATTTTAATCCGGAGTATATCAGGGAACAGTATAAGAGTAGCAGTCAGAGCATGAATCGTTGTTATCTGCATAGTGTGTTGCATTGTCTGTTTGGACATCCATGGCATATGCCGGTTGTAAAAGAAGAAAGCCAGGCGGAAAAGGAAACATTGTGGAATCTTGCATGCGATATTACCGTAGAGCATATTATGGACGGCTTATATTATCGTTGCCTGAGGCTACCTGCCAATCCTTATCGAAAACTGGTATACCGTAATTTGCTAGAACATATGCCGGTAATTAACGCAGAAGCAGTATTTCATGTGTTAGAGAAAAATCCCATGGATCCCAGAGCACAAGCAAGAATGTTGTTAGAATTTAGGATAGATGACCATGATTTGTGGGAAAGACAGGAAAATGCACCCAATGCTCCCATGGAACAGCAAAATCAGTGGAAAGATATTCGCGATAAGATGGAAACAGAGTTGGAGACTTTTTCAAAGGAGGCGGCGGAGGATTCTAAAAGTCTGGTAGAACAGTTAAAAGTAGAAAATCGGAAACGATACGATTACCGTACTTTTTTGAAAAAGTTTTGTGTTTTGAAAGAAGAAATGCAAGTAGATATGGACAGCTTTGATTATATTTTTTATAATTACGGCATGGAAATGTATGGAAACATGCCTCTTATTGAACCACAGGAAACAAAGGAAGTTAAGAAAATCGAGGACTTTGTGATTGTGATTGATACCTCAATGTCTTGCAAAGCGCAACTGGTACAAAAGTTTTTAGAAGAGACATATAGTATCTTAAGTCAGGCGGAATCCTTTTACCGTCGGTTTCGTATCCACATTATCCAGTGTGATGAGCGGGTACAGTCCGATGTAGTGATTGAAAAAGCAGAACAATTGCGCACCTATATGGAACAGTTTGAAGTAAAAGGACTGGGTGGGACAGATTTTCGTCCGGCATTTGAATATGTAAATCGTTTATTAGCAGAAAAAGCATTTCAAAAATTGCGGGGATTGATTTATTTTACCGATGGATATGGAACATTTCCGCTGAAAAAGCCCATGTACGATACCGCATTTGTGTTTTTCAAGGAAGATTATCTGGATGTAGATGTGCCACCATGGGCGATAAAACTTATTTTAAGTGAAGAAGATATTGGAAATGCAGTGGAGGAAAGTAGAATATGAATATAAAACGAACCAAGGAAGAGATAAAAAATACCATTTCCGCCTATCTTTTGAAGGATGAATTGGGAAATTATGAAATTCCGTCCATTCGGCAACGTCCGATTTTCCTGTTGGGTTCTCCGGGAATTGGAAAAACACAGATTATGGAGCAGATTTCTAAAGAATGCGGAATCGGGTTAGTGGCATATACCATTACACATCATACAAGGCAAAGTGCAATCGGATTGCCATTTATTTCAAAAAAACAGTATGGTGATAAGGAATATGCAGTAACAGAATATACCATGAGTGAAATTGTAGGTTCTATTTATGATAAAATGGAACAGACCGGATTAAAAGAGGGAATCCTTTTTATTGATGAAATTAACTGTGTGTCAGAGACACTAGCCCCTGCTATGTTGCAGTTTTTACAATGCAAGTCTTTTGGAAACCATAAAATCCCCGAAGGCTGGGTCATTGTAGCAGCGGGAAATCCACCGGAATACAACAAATCTGTGCGGGAGTTTGATGTAGTTACCATGGACCGAGTAAAGAAAATTCAAGTAGAAGCGGATTTTGCTGTCTGGAAAGAATATGCATATGCGCACCAACTTCATGGAGCAGTTATTTCTTACCTGAATACCAGAAAACAGAATTTTTATCAGATGGAAACAACCGTAGACGGCATGCATTTTGCAACGCCTCGCGGATGGGAAG
Organism: Clostridiales bacterium; assembly: GCA_012519695.1. Lineage (GTDB taxonomy): Bacteria > Bacillota > Clostridia > Lachnospirales > Lachnospiraceae > Petralouisia. The sequence goes on from JAAYPT010000012.1 coordinate 52,022, forward strand.
ATTTGTCAAATATCATTCAGGTATATGAGAAGTTAGGAAAAAGCGTAGACCGGGAAGTAGTAGAGCAGTATATTCAATTTCCGAAGATTGCAAAAGACTTTGCAAACTATTTAGAACTGTACTACAAGTATCAGACCGATTATCAGCTAGAAGCAGTATTTGAAGGAAAATTGGATGAAATATTACTGAAGAAAGTAGCACATGCTTCATTTGACGAAAAACTCAGCGTTGTGGGACTGATGTTATCAAAGGTAAATGAAGCTCTTGGAAATGCAGTAAGAAAAGAAGCATATATGGAACTATTGCAATCATATTTGGCAGAATATAAACAAGTCACAGAAGAAGTGACAGAAGGGCTAGACGGACAGCAACTCTTTTTTAATATCTGTCAAAAAGCGTCTGTGGAATATAGACAAAAGAAACAGGCAGAATTGTTGACAAGAGAAGAAGAATATCGTTATTGCCAGGTAATGAAAATCTTAGAAGAAATATTACAGGAAATGAAACTGTTATCACTAAACAAAGGAAAGGCTTGTTTTCAAAAGGCAAAAGAAGCCTTTGAAAAGGAAAATGAATTATATGAAAAAGTCTGGAAAGAGGCAGAACAAAAGTTAGAATATGCGTTTGATTTTATGGAGGGAGCATTTGGAAACAGTCAGGAAATGGTAATGTTTATTACAGAGTTGAATTCCAATGCCAACAGCGTCGCTTTTATACAGGAAACAGAATGTGAGCGATATTATCAATATAATAAGGAATTGTTGTTTGAGGATAAACGAAAGAAATTGTTAGAACGCATGGAATAAAAAGAGGCATAAGAAATAGAAAGAGGAGCATTATGAAAAAGAACATTATATTATTTGACCTGGATGGCACATTGTTAAATACGGAGGAGGGAATTTCAAAGTGTGTAAGATATGCACTTGAAAAGTTCGGAATTCAGGAGGAGAATCAGAAAAAGATAAGACGTTTTATAGGACCGCCATTGTTTGATTCTTTTCAGCGCGAGTATGGTTTTTCAGAAGAAGATTCCTGGAAAGCTGTTGCCTATTATCGAGAAAGATATGATGACATAGGCGTTTGGGAATGCAAGCTTTACCCACAAGTAGAAGAAACATTGCAAAAACTTTCGGAACAAGGGTATCGAATTGGTGTGGCATCTTCAAAGCCTGAAAAATTTTGCCCATTACTGATGAAACATTTTGGAATTGATAAATATTTTGAAGTGATAGGTGGAGCTACTTCCGATGGAAAGGCAGGTTCCAAAGCAGCAGTTTTAGAGGATGTATTAAAACGTTTTGGGGTTACAGACAAAAACGAAGTGGTTTTAATAGGAGATACCAGATACGATGCGCTAGGTGCCAAAGAAGTTGGCATTGATTGTATTGGAATCACTTACGGATTTGAACAGGATATGGATTCCATGAGAGAAGCCGGGGCACATATTTGCGATACACTGGAAGAAGTGATGGCATATTTGGAAGAATAAGGTAAATATTTTTGGAAAATAACCGATATAAATAATAGCTACGGATGGCACTTATTCCTATAAAGGATATGAGTGCCATTTTATATGTGATAAAAAAGAGGAGGAAAGTGATGTTATTAGATAAGCTGAATGCCTCAAGGGGCGGATTTGGAACAGATTTAGGTGAAACAAGAGGGAAAACCATAGGTGAGTTTTCTAACGATGAATGGGAAAAACTTTTGGGAAAAGTAGACAATGCCATCGAAGATTACAAAGAGGATTTAAAAGAGCGAGAAGAGGGCGCAAAGGAAAAACAAAAAAAACAGGCAGAAGAGAATGTACATAACGCGCGGAATAAGAGTGATTATGAGTATGAACAAACGGTAATGCGTGGTGGAGCCTTATATAGTATGCGCTTTCAAAAAATAAATAGTGGAATGTTCTCGGCAGAAGAAACGAAAGCGGAAAAGCCGGATGTAGAGGATTCTGTGTCAGATTTTATTTCACAGGAGGCAATTCAAAAGATTGTAGGTAATCGTGGAAAAATGCCATATGCATCTTTAGCAGATGAGAATGGAATTATTGAATACAATGGAGTCAGGTTTGTAGGAGATTTGGAAAATAATGCGCTGTGTTTAGGAGATATGACAGATTATAATAATATACTGAATATACCGTTATCCCAAGGTGGAGTTTTAAAAGTAAATATCAATAGTCTGGAAGAATTATCCAAGGCAATCGGAATGTTTTCACCGGAGGATCAGAATCGTATTATGCGGGCAATTGCACAGTATAATAGAATCCAGCAGATAAAACAACAAATAGATGATGAAACCAGCGGATTAGAAGTGCTGGAAAAAAATGATGACGTAACATATTTTGCATAAGTAAGGAGACAACATGAATCAGAAAAGTAACGGTTTTAACTCACTAATGAAGTCCTGCAATGTGGTATATCCCATTTTGATTTACTTTTTAGTAATGTCATTGGCAATGAACATTATTGCAGCGATAACGGTAAAGATGGGAGGAGATATCGATAAGCAATATATGATGTTGCAGACTATAGTAGCCATCATTACCTTTCCATTTATTTATCGTTTTTATCGAAAAGATAAGCAGTATCCTACAGTTTTTCATATGCATTTGGAAGAAGTGTTACAGAAAAAGGATAAGAAACAAAGAATTGTAAATGGTGTATTGATGTTTCTGTGTGGTGCTACAGCAGGAATTATGATGAATAATGTCATGGCATTTACAACATTAGAAGAAAAGTCAATTGCCTACCAGGAAGTGACAGCTAGCTTTTTCGCAGGTGGAGTCCTGTTTGAAATATTAGGGCCATGTCTTATCATTCCTTTATTAGAAGAGCTTCTTTACCGAAGTGTGGTATATGGAAGACTTTCGGATTTGCTAGTATTGAAAGTGGATGCAGAATCCAAAGAGGAGGCAGCACGACAGAAAAAGTACCGCTGGTATGCGATTTTATTTACTTCCCTTATTTTCGGAGTAATGCATATGAATATCGTACAGTTTATCTATGCAACCATACTGGGAATTATGCTTTCCTGGTTTGTAGAAAAGTCAGGACATCTTTATGGAGCAGTAGTGGCGCACATAGGAGCAAACCTGATGTCGGTACTTCGTATGGAAACAGGTTTGTTTCGTTGGATGGAAACCGGAAAAAGTATTTTCATAATAGCAACAGTTATATTTGGAATCGTAACAATAGGGTTAGTGGTTCTTATTTGGAAAAATAACACAAAAGAAGTATAGAACAATTTAAAAACAATTCAAAATAAGTAGAAGAAAAAGTGGCTTGCTGAAAAATAATTTCAAAAAGTTTTTGCCAAAACCGGATGAAATTGTTTCTACAAGCCACTTTTGATATGAAAAAAAGACTAAAAGACAGAAAAAAGAATAATAAAAAACAAAGTATTCAAATTATCTGACAATAACACAAAAAAAGTTGTTTACAACGGGAAAAAATAGGTGTATATTTATTTCAGCACAATACTTTAGCAATATACAGTGGAAAAAGTATTATGAAGAAAGGATGAGACGATGCAGGAAAAAGACAGAACAGCAGTAGGTATGTATGACCCACGGTTTGAACATGATAACTGTGGTATTGGAGCTGTTGTAAACATTAAGGGTATTAAGACCCATGAGACCGTAGAAAATGCATTGAAGATTGTTGAAAACCTGAAGCATAGAGCAGGTAAGGATGCAGAGGGAAAGACCGGAGACGGTGTTGGTATTCTGTTACAGATTTCCCATAAGTTTTTCAGTAAGGCTGCAAAAGAAGCAGGTATTGAAATCGGAGAAGAAAGAGATTATGGTATTGGAATGTTTTTCTTCCCTCAGGACGAATTGAAGCGTAATCAGGCAAAGAAAATGTTTGAAGTAATCGTGGAAAAAGAAGGTATGGAATTCTTAGGATGGAGAGAAGTACCGATTGATCCTACAAAACTGGGACAGAAGGCAGTAGATTGTATGCCATATATTATGCAGGGATTTGTAAAACGTCCAAAGAATGTAAATAAAGGATTGGATTTCGACCGAAAACTATATGTAGCACGACGTGTATTTGAACAGTCTAATGATGATACCTATGTAGTGTCTTTATCCAGCAGAACGATTGTATACAAGGGAATGTTCTTAGTAGAACAGTTACGTCTGTTTTTTGCAGATTTACAGGATAAGGATTATGAATCTGCAATTGCAACGGTACACTCCAGATTCTCTACAAACACCAACCCAAGTTGGGAGCGTGCACATCCAAACCGTTTTATTGTACATAATGGTGAGATTAACACCATTCGCGGTAATGCCGATAAGATGTTAGCTCGTGAAGAAACCATGGAATCAGAACACTTAAAGGGAGAACTTCAAAAGGTACTTCCGGTGGTAAATACAGAGGGATCTGACTCAGCTATGTTAGATAATACCTTGGAATTCCTGGTAATGAGTGGTATGGAATTGCCATTGGCAGTTATGATTACAATTCCGGAACCATGGGCAAACAATGCGATTATGAGTCAGAAGAAGAAAGACTTCTATCAATATTATGCAACGATGATGGAACCATGGGATGGTCCGGCTTCTATCGTATTTAGTGATGGAGATATTATGGGAGCAGTCTTAGACCGTAACGGACTTCGTCCTTCCCGTTATTATATTACCAATGATGATTATTTAGTACTTTCTTCTGAAGTTGGTGTACTGGACATTGAACCAACCAAGATTTTGGTAAAAGAACGTCTTCGTCCGGGAAAAATGCTTTTAGTAGATACCGTTCAGGGAAGAGTGATTGACGATGATGAGTTAAAAGAAAGATATGCAGACCGTCAGCCATATGGTGAGTGGTTAGACCGCAACCTGATTAATTTGGAAGAATTAAAGATTCCAAATCAGCGTGTACCGGAATATACCAAGGAAGAACGACAGAGAATGCAGAAAGCATTTGGATATACTTATGAATCTTTAAAAGAAGCAATTCTTCCAATGGCAAAGAATGGTGCAGAAAGTACCGCAGCTATGGGTATTGATACTCCCCTTGCAGCATTGGCAGGAGATCATCAGCCATTATTTAACTACTTCAAACAGTTATTTGCACAGGTAACAAACCCACCAATCGACTCCATTCGTGAAGAGGTAGTAACATCTACTACCGTATATATCGGAGAAGACGGTAACCTCTTAGAGGAAAAAGCAATCAACTGTCAGGTATTGAAAGTAAATAATCCAATCTTAACCAATACCGATTTGATGAAGATTAAAAACATGAAAGTGGAAGGCTTCAAAGTTGTAGAACTTCCTATTATATATTACAAGAACACCAGCTTAGAGAAAGCAATCGAACATTTATATGTAGAAGCAGACCGTGCATACCGTGATGGAGCAAACATTTTGATTCTTTCTGACCGTGGTGTCGATGAAAATCATGTACCAATTCCTTCTTTATTAGCAGTGTCTGCATTACAGCAGCATTTAATTAAGACAAAGAAGAGAACTGCGGTAGCGATGATTTTAGAGTCCGGTGAACCAAGAGAGGTACATCACTTTGCAACATTGTTAGGATATGGAGCCTGTGCAATCAACCCATATTTAGCTCAGGATACGGTAAAACAGTTAATCGACGAGCATATGTTGGACAAGGATTATTATGCAGCAGTTTCCGATTACAACAATGCAATCCTTCACGGAATTGTTAAGATTGCAGCAAAAATGGGTATTTCCACAATTCAGTCTTATCAGGGTTCTAAGATTTTTGAGGCAATTGGAATTGATTCAGATGTAATTAACAAGTATTTCACAGATACTGTAAGCCGTATCGGTGGAATCACTATGAAAGATATTGAAAATGACGTAAATGCATTACATTCCAGCGCATATGACCCATTGGGATTAGAGACAGACTTAACACTGGAAAGCCGTGGTCGTCATAAGATGAGAAGTGGCGCAGATAGTCATTTGTACAATCCAAAGACCATTCATCTGTTACAGGAAGCAACCAGACGTGGTGACTATGAGTTGTTCAAACAATATACCGATGCGGTAAATGCAGAAGAAAAGAATTCTAATATCCGTGGTATGTTAGACTTTAAGTTCCCGAAAAAGGGAATTCCACTGGAAGAAGTAGAAAGTGTAGATTCCATTGTAACACGTTTTAAAACAGGTGCGATGTCCTACGGTTCTATTTCTCAGGAAGCACATGAGACACTGGCAATTGCAATGAATAAGCTTCATGGTAAGTCAAACAGTGGTGAAGGTGGAGAAAATCCGGAACGTTTAACTGTTGGAAAAGATGGATTAAATCGTTGTTCAGCAATTAAACAGGTAGCATCCGGAAGATTCGGAGTTACCAGCCGTTATTTGGTAAGTGCAAAGGAAATTCAGATTAAAATGGCACAGGGAGCAAAACCGGGAGAAGGTGGACATCTTCCAGGAAAGAAAGTATATCCTTGGATTGCAAAGACCAGACTTTCTACTCCGGGTGTAGCATTGATTTCCCCACCACCACATCATGATATTTACTCTATCGAAGACTTAGAGCAGTTAATCTATGACTTAAAGAATTCCAATAAAGATGCCAGAATTTCTGTAAAATTGGTATCTGAAGCCGGAGTTGGTACCGTAGCAGCCGGTGTTGCAAAGGCAGGTGCACAGGTAGTATTGATTTCCGGTTATGATGGAGGAACCGGTGCGGCACCGGGAAGTTCTATCCACAATGCAGGACTTCCTTGGGAGTTAGGACTTTCTGAAACACATCAGACTTTGATTATGAATGGACTTCGTAATAAAGTAAGAATTGAAACAGATGGTAAGTTAATGACCGGACGTGATGTAGCAGTAGCAGCAATGTTAGGAGCAGAAGAATTTGGATTTGCAACCGCTCCATTGGTAACACTTGGATGTGTAATGATGCGTGTATGTAATCTGGATACCTGTCCGGCAGGTATTGCAACTCAGAATCCGGAACTAAGAAAACGTTTCAGCGGAAAACCAGAATATGTTATGAACTTTATGAAGTTTATTGCAGAAGACTTAAGAGAGTATATGGCAAGACTTGGTGTTCGTACAGTAGACGAGCTGGTTGGAAGAGGAGATCTCTTAAAAGTACGCGAGGACTTAACAGAGCGTGAAAAGGAATTGGATTTATCCAAGATTATCAATAATCCTTTTGCAGGTCCAAAGGAAAAAGTTACTTTTGATCCAAAACAGGTATATGACTTTGAATTGGAAAAGACCAAGGATGAAACTGTTTTGATGAAACAGTTAAAGACAGCATTAGAGAATAAGCAGAAACGAAGCATTGATGTAGAAGTAACCAATACAGACCGTTCCTTTGGTACAATCTTCGGTTCTGAAATTACAAAACGATATGATGATACCTTAGAGGAAGATACCTTTATTGTAAAATGTACCGGAGCCGGTGGACAGAGCTTTGGAGCATTTATTCCAAAGGGATTAACCTTAGAGCTTGTAGGTGACAGCAATGACTACTTCGGTAAAGGACTTTCTGGTGGTAAATTAGTAGTATATCCACCAACAGGTGTAAACTACAAACAGGATGAAAATATCATTATCGGTAACGTTGCAATGTATGGAGCAACCAGTGGTAAAGCATTTATCAATGGTGTTGCCGGAGAACGTTTCTGTGTTCGTAACTCTGGAGCCAATGCAGTAGTAGAAGGTGTTGGTGACCACGGCTGCGAGTACATGACAGGTGGACGTGTAGTTGTTCTTGGTAAAACAGGAAAGAACTTTGCAGCTGGTATGAGCGGTGGAATTGCTTATGTACTGGATGAAGACAATGACTTGTATACAAGAATTAACAAAGAAATGGTATTTTCAGAAGAAATTACATCTAAATATGATGTTATGGAATTAAAGGATATGATTAAAGAACATGTATCTCTTACAAATTCCATAAAAGGAAAAGAGATTCTGGATAACTTCAGTGAATATCTGCCGAAGTTTAAGAAAATCGTACCTTATGATTATAACCGAATGATGATGGCAATTGTTCAGATGGAAGAAAAAGGATTGAGCTCTGAACAGGCACAGATTGAAGCATTTTACGCAAATACAAAGAATTAAGGAGGGAACGCAAAATGGGAAAACCAACAGGATTTATGGAATATGAAAGACAGACATCAGAGGCGGTAGCACCAAAAGAGCGTATCAAGAACTTTAACGAGTTCCATACCCCTCTGTCAATGGAAGAACAACGTAAACAGGGCGCACGCTGCATGGCATGCGGTGTGCCGTTCTGTCAGGCAGGCATGGAGATTATGGGAATGACCTCCGGTTGCCCACTGCACAATCTGGTACCGGAATGGAACGATTTGGTATACACCGGAAACTGGGAACAGGCATACAATCGTTTGACAAAAACCAATAACTTCCCAGAGTTCACTTCAAGAGTTTGCCCGGCACTTTGTGAAGCTGCTTGTACTTGCGGACATTACGGAGAACCGGTTTCTGTAAAGGAAAATGAGCACGGAATTATTGAGTATGCATATGAAAATGGATTTGCGGCAGCAAAACCACCAAAAGTAAGAACCGGTAAAAAGGTAGCAGTAATCGGTTCCGGCCCGGCAGGACTTGCAGCAGCAGATCAGTTAAATAAACGTGGACATTTGGTAACTGTATATGAAAGAGATGACCGTGTGGGTGGACTTTTAATGTATGGTATTCCGAATATGAAGCTGGAAAAACAGATTATTGATCGTAAAATCGATGTAATGAAAGAAGAAGGCGTCGAATTTATTACAGGTGTAAATGTGGGAAAAGATATCAAACCTGCAAAACTGTTAAAGGATTATGACCGTGTAATTTTAGCATGTGGCGCAAAGAATCCAAGAGATATCAAGGCACCGGGAAGAGATGCCAAAGGAATTTACTTCGCAGTTGATTTCCTGTCAGCAACCACAAAGAGCCTGCTGGATTCCGGCTTAAAGGATAATAAGTACATTTCTGCAAAAGGCAAAAAAGTTGTTATCATCGGTGGTGGTGATACCGGAAATGACTGTGTTGGAACTTCCATTCGTCATGGAGCAGCCTCTGTGGTACAGTTAGAAATGATGCCAAAAGCACCGGATACTCGTGCAGAGAACAATCCATGGCCGGAGTGGCCGAAAGTCTGCAAAACAGATTACGGTCAGGAAGAAGCCATTGCCGTATTCGGTAATGATCCAAGAATTTATCAGACAACCGTAAAAGAATTCTTAAAAGATAAGAACGGTAACTTAAGCGGTCTTACCGTTGTAAAACTTGAAAGTAAGAAGGACGAAAAAAACGGTCGTATGATGATGGTAGAAGTACCGGGTTCTGAAAGCAAAATGGAAGCAGATATGGTACTGATTGCAGCAGGTTTCTTGGGAACTGAAAAGTATGTTGCAGATGCATTTGGATTGAAGTTAAACGAAAGAACCAATGTAGAGACAGCAAAAGGTCAGTATGAGACAAATGTAAAGAATGTATTTACCGCAGGTGATATGCATAGAGGACAGTCCTTAGTTGTATGGGCAATTCATGAAGGACGCGAAGTGGCAAGAGAAGTAGATGCCAGCCTGATGGGATATACAAATCTGAAGGCATAAGAATGGTAAAATTGGTAAAAAGCTTCGGCAAAACAAGATGGTTTTGTCGAAGCTTTTTCTATGCAATAGGAATTTACGTCCTATTGCATAAAAAACGTCACAATGTATTGCTGTTGTGCGTACAAAATGGTATAATGTTTTTATAAAAGGAAACAATAAGTTTGTGAGAAAGGAGTGTTATACTATGGCAGTAAAATCAGCAAATTTGTATGCGAGAATAGAACCGGATGTGAAAGAACAGGCAGAAAGTATTTTATCAGCACTTGGTATTCCGGCATCTAGTGCTATCAATATGTTTTATAAACAGATTATTTTAAACAGAGGACTTCCGTTTGAAGTAAAAATACCTGCTGAAAAACCTGTCAATGTGGCAGACCTGACGGAAATAGAGTTAAATGCAGAATTGGAGAAAGGATATGCAGATATGACTGTAGGCAGAACGAAACCTGTAAAACAGGCATTTACTGATATTCGCAAAGATTACGGTATATGATTTATGAGGTAATTACTACTTGTCAAGCTGATAACGATTTAAGAGGAATGAGAGTAATGCCTATTGATAGTTATTTAGTATTTTATATTTTGGATAAGGATGCAGGAATTGTGACAATTATCCGTGTTATGTATGCAGGCAGGAATATTGATAATCAGCTTAATAATCACACGATAATGCAAAAAACAAAATAATAATGTTAGGGCATATGAGATATGGCTGTTTCATATGCCTTTTAAATCTATGAGTTTGTAAGAGAGGACAACATATGAAAAAAGCAGTATTTTTTGACATTGATGGAACACTTTGGGACAACAAACAGCAAATACCGGATAGTACCAGAAAGGCACTTTTGCAATTAAAAAAGAACGGTCATTATCTGTTTATTTGTAGTGGAAGAACCAGAGTATTTATTCCGGATGAAGCTTTGATGCCACTTGGATTTGATGGAATTGTGGCAGGATGTGGTACCTATGGAGAATTCCAGGGGAAAACAGAATTTTATCATAAAATTGAATTAGAACAGATTAAAAAAGATAGTGAATATCTTAACAAACTAAAGGCTGCATATATATTAGAAGGACGTTATGCACTTTATATAGATGAGGGACGTTTTGAAGATGAGTTTTACAATGAAATGCAGAAAACCTTAGGGGACAATTTATTACGAGTTACCGGAAATGAAAATCAGTTTGAAGTAAGTAAGTTCTGCGTAAACTATATGCAGGAACACCAAAAGGAATTAGAGCAGGAATTGGAAAAACGCTATGATATTATTCATAGAGATGGTGGATTTATGGAGATTGTTCCCAAAGGATTTAATAAGGCAACCGGTATTCAGCAAATGTGTGAGATATTAGGGATTGCACATGAAGATACTTATGCGTTCGGGGATAGTACCAATGATTTGGACATGCTTAAGTATGTGGCACATTCCGTTGCAATGGGAGATGGTATGCAGCAGGCAAAGGATGCAGCAGAATATGTGACTACTCCATTATGGGAAGATGGAATTTATAATGGATTGAAACATTATGGATTGATATAAATAGTTTATATTTTTTATGTAATAGGAAATTGCGTCCTATTACATGAAAAACGCTCCGCTAAGGAAGCGAACCTCGCGGAGAAGAAATTAGTCGTAAACGACACCGCTCGGGCGCGAAAGAGTCCGACAAGCGGACTC